>JBEIJP010000215.1:0-5545 GCA_040380245.1 Acidobacteriota bacterium
CCCGCCCGTCATGGCCACCCGGTAGAGCCGCGTCAGTGGCAGCGTCCAGGCGTCCCGGTGCGAACGAAAGAGGACCGAGGTCCCATCCGGCGTCCAGCCGTAGACCTGGTTGTCATAGCCCCAACGGGGCGCCAGCGGCCCCCGCGCCGGATAGAAGGTCAGTTGGCGCGGCTCGCCTCCCGTCGACGGAATGACGTAGACCTGCTCATCTCCATCGATCTGCCCGGTGAAGGCGATCCACTTCCCGTCCGGGGAGAACCTGGCGAAGAGCTCCAGCCCCGGATGGCTCGTCAGCCGTGTCGCGCTGCCCCCCGCCACCGGGGCGAGCCAGAGATCTCCCCCGTAGGTGAAGACCACCCGCTCCCCGTGAAGATCCGGGAAGCGCAACAGCCGCGTCTCTGCCCAGCCAGCCGCCGCCAGGAACACCCAGACGATCCCCACCCCCAACCAACTCCAGCCTCGTCTCTCACCCATCTTCTTCTCCTTCTTCTTTTTCTTCATCCTCTCGGTGACGCGTCTTTACGCCCCGATCTTGCCTTCCAGCCACCGGTTCAAGCCACATTCCGGGTCGGTGGAGCCCCTACCGCAGGTCGAGACTCCGCCGCGTCGTCAGATCGTAGTACGAACCATATCCCCCCTGGTCGTAATCGGCGATCAGGCTGGCAATCGTCTGCAGAATCTGCACACTGAAGTGGTTGTCGATCGTCTGAGGATGGACGGTGGTGTAGTAGGCGTAATTGAAATAGCTCCGAATGATGAGGCTCCGCTCATCGATCGGAAGAGCCTTGAGGTTCTCGACCCAGCGGGTCATGGCGTCCTGCCGCCAGAGGTAGAACTCGACATTCGAAACATAGAAGGCCGTCACCTTCTCGCCGATCTCCCGCAGGTAATCCCCGACGGCTCGCAGCGCCTGCTGCCCCGAAAGGTCGCCCGTGATCGGAATGATCCGGTGCTGATCGTGCATCTCCTTGAGCACCCGGTAGGTCGCCTCCGACGCGAGATAGTTGCGATGCTGACCGGCGAGATCCTTCTCCAGCAGAATGTCGCGGTAGGCCGGAAAGAAGCGCCCCGTGGGCCGATCCCGGATCGTGTAGCGAACCTCCAGGCAGTCGTTCGAAAAGGCCCCATAGATCTCCTGAATCGTCTCGAAGTCACGCGGCGAGAGGGCGAGCCCGAGCCCTGTCAGCCGCTTTCGAACCTCCTGCAGGGTCTTTTCCGCCACCTTCGGATCGAGCGGCGTCCGGTCGAAGTAGTCGACGAGATCCCGGATCGGGCGATCCTGCCACTGGCGACTCTCCTTCGGAAGCTGCCGCCCAAAGAGGAGCGACAGATACTCGACCCGGCTGCGCGACATCATAAAGAGCGCTTTGAAGAGCAGATGCTGCAGCATCGCGTCGCGCCGCACGTCCACCATAATCGCCAGGCGCGGCTGGATCTGGGCAATGTAGGTATAGTTCTGATCCGGACCGACGCCGAGATAGACCCCTCCGCGCACTTCCATCTCTCCGAGTTTCCCGAGGACGTGCTGGTAGGAGAGTTCATTCGAGACCAGATTGTCCGATCCAAAATAGCCAGCCCGCTCCGAGAGTCGCTGGCTCAACTGGGCAAAACCGGCTTGCCCATTGACCAGCGGCGTGGACTGGGCTCCCACCACCGCCGGAAGTACCCACAGAACTCCCAGCAAGAGCGCCAGGCATCTGGACGAACGGAGTGTGTTCTTCTTCATCGGACAGGTTCTCCTCCAGTTAGGTTGCGTTGAGGGTAGGGGATGGTCACTCTTGAGGCGACGGTTCCTCGATCCAGAGCTGATACGACCCGATGCGGATGGGCTGACCCGGCTCAACCGCGGCCTCTTCGCCGGGAAGCACCTCCACTTCGCCCACCTCGATCGGATTGCGGCCGAGACAGGCAAGTCGGTAGTGCCCGACCGCCTCCCGCGTGATCACCACGTGGCGGCGGCTGATCTCCAGATCGCCAGTGAGCACCAGATCGACCGACAACCCTGGCCCTCCGCGCCCGAGCGTGACACTCTCTCCCGGCGCAACGAAGAGCTCCTTCGGGCCCGCTGTCGGACCAGTGGGCCCGCCTCCGGCCCAACCGTACCGCACTGCAAACCGGGGGGGACGGGCCCTGACGAGCGTCGATTCCGCAGACGCTGCCGACGGGGACGGCCCTGGCCGTCGCGGCATGACCTGCGTCTGGGACAACTCCTCTTCCCAGACCGGTTGGACCCGAACTTCGCCCCGACTGAGCGTCCCATCGACGCCGAACGAGAGAACGATCCGCGTCGTCCTCAGGGATCGATCCCCAACCAGCTCCCGGGCCCGACGCGCCAGCCCCTCGCGCAGGGCCTCCTCCAGCGCCTCGCGCTTGCGGCCCTGCCAGAGCTGGTCGTCTTCCCCGCTGAGATAGATCAGATACTCCGGGGGGAGATAGGTCGGGCCGCCGGGCGGAGTAAACATCTCCTGCCGCATGACCTTCTCGATCTCGCGCGCCAATCGGACAAAGAAGAGGTTCCACTCATTGCCGGGCCGATCGCTCTCCTCCGACGGCGAGGGAGACTCCTCTCCGTCCAGCCAACGCCGGAACCGCTCCCATCCATCGGTCCAACTTGTCTTCTTCTGCTTCTTCATTGCGTTCTGGCCGTTCTGGCCGTTCCGGTCCGATCGATACTCTCCCAGCGTCAGGGCGACGGGGAATCAAGGACGCGAACATAGTCCGGCGAGCCATAGATCCACCCTTGTGCCTTGCGTGGGGGGTGAGGGTAGGTCTCATCCCACTGCGTCACCTCGATCTGCACCCACTGCTGCCGGGTAACGGTCAGGAGCGGGTGGCGTGTTCCACGGGAGATCACCCCCAACACCGGCTCGGAGGCCCCCGGCCCACTCCGGACATTGAGCGCACTGACGACGACCTCGATCTCCCCCTGCGCCGCGGCCCCCCGGCGGCCCGTCCACTGCCGAACCGAAACATAGACCAGAGAGACGATCACCAGCAACCCCACCGCGGCCAGTCCCACCCCATACCGATGCCGGATCAGTCGGCGCCACCAGCCTTCCGGGCGTGCGACGGCTCCCACTCCCGCGCGTTCCCGCTGCTTTGGCCACGTTCTGGCCGCCGCCTTTCCTCTCGCCTTCCCGGCGGCCCCGCCCGCTGAACGGTCTGTGGCGCCAGCAGGGAGCGCCCCCGACTCCGCCGCGGGAGGGACAGCAGTAGCGGAGGTGGCGGAGGTGGCGGGGGTGGCGGGGGCGGCAGGGAGATCGATGACGACCCGCCCCGCCCGTCGCTCGCGTCGCACCGGGTCCGCCTTCGTCGCCTCGGTTCGGGGGGAAGGGGTCGAGCGGGCCTCTCCTCGCGTCCCCTCCGCAAAGCTCAAATCAAAGTGCGGCTGATCCGGCTTCTCAGGAAGCTGTCCCGGTTGCACTCGCAGCCGCGCCCGGACAATCGTCGTCGCCTCTGCCTCCGCCGATTGCGAAGCGTTCGCCTGGTCCACCGTGGCGCCCGCCAGAACCAGATCCTGCCAGAACTCCGGGACGGTCTGGTACCGTGCCTCAGGACGGTCCTCCGTCGCCCGGCGCAAGACCCGCAGCAAGGCATTGCCCACTTCGCTCGTCGCCCAGGGATCGGGCAGGGCCGTGATCGGGGCACACCGGAATGGACTCGGTGGCCGTCCCACCAGGACCGTGTAGAAACTCTTCGCCAACGAATAGATGTCTGCCGACGCAGTCAGGCGCGCCGTCGATCCAGTCTGCTCCCGATTCGGATCGACCTCGGGGTGGTGCTCTGGCGGCGCGTAGAGCCCCGCTCCAACCCGCGTCACCTCCGACGTCGGCTCCCCTTGCCCCACGCCCAGCTTCGCCACCCCGAAATCGGCGATCTTGACGATCCGATGGTCTCGGCTCAGGAGAAAATTGTTCGGCTTGAGGTCCCGGTGAATGATGCCCCGGCTGTGCGCATAGGCCAGCCCCTCGCAGACCTGGCGAAAGTAGAAGAGGCTCTCTGTCAGACTCAGCGCGTTGCCGGGCTGCTCCCGGCAGCGTTTGAGCAGATCCCCTCCGGGCATGTACTCCAGGACCAGGTAGTGGAACGGAGTGCCTCGCAGGTCCGCGGCCGTCCCGTGACCCAGGCGCAGAATGACGTGGGGATGCCGCACCGTGTCGAGGGCGATCGCCTCGTTCTGGAAATTCTCGATCAGGGTTCGCTCCAGATCCGCGTCGGGTGTGCCCTGCAGTTCCGGATTGAGCGCCTTGATCACCACCTCCTGCCCCGATGTCCCGTCCGAACCCGCCGTCGATGGCTCCCCTCGGAGGGCGTCCGAGGATTGCCAGTCCCGCGCCAGAAAGATCTCGGCATAGCTCCCACGCCCCAGCCGCTCAAGGATCTGGTAGCGCTCATCGACGAGACTCTGTTCCAGTTTCAGTTCCTTCATCGGGGGGTCCGGGCCCTCTTCTTCGCGAGGCTCCTCGCTGCCTCTCCGGTCTGCTCCAATCTGCTCTCGTCTCTTCCCTGCCCCGGCAGGCATCCGGTTGGGACAATCTCGGCCAGCGACCGTCGGACGACTCACCCAACCGGGCGGGCGGCAGGCGTCGGCGCTGGACTGGCGGGAGACTTCTGGGGCCCACTGCCTGACGGCGCGCCAGGCGTTGGGCTCGCCGTTGGCGGGGCCGTCTTCCCACGCGACCTGGAGGCCCCGGGCCGCACCACCTGGTCAAGCAGATCCCGCGCCGTCCGCAGCTGACCAGTCGAGAGGTAGGCCATCGCCAGCCAGACCCGAATGTCCGGCAACGACGGATCGAGGCGGGCGGCAAAGTGAATCCGGTTCACCGCCTCCTCAAACTTCTCCTCGTCATAATCGATCAACCCCAGGTAGAAACTGGCCTCGGCGTTCGTTGGGGTGACGGCCAGGATCCCGTCCAGACGCTGACGGGCCTCCTCCGTCCCGCCTTCGAGATAGCGCACATAGGCGGCTCTGATGTCCGGATCCCGCGGAAGGGGTCCGCTCCCCGCCTCCTGCCAGGGAAGACCGGGCCGACTCCAGAGGGCCAGGAGGTCCCCCATCGGCTCCGCCAGCAGGCCGCCAAGGAGTAGACCGACCACCAGGGCGACCCCCACGAAGAGCCACGAGATCTGCCCGCTCCCGCGAAGGGCCCCACCTCCAGACGCCGCCTCCATACCGAGGACGGACCGCCGCTCGAATGGCGACGCCGGGCTTTCCGGCGAGGTGTCGAAGGTACGCCACGGCAGCCGGTCGACCAGACCATGCCACCGTGTGACGAGCGGCCCCCAGCGGGTGGACGGCTCCGCTACGTCCGTCCCGGGGTCTTCGCGCTCCGGCTTCTCCTCCGCTGCCGCCGTCAGATCAACATCGAAGAGACCAGAGATCGGCCGTCCCCTTGTCCCTCCGCGTCCGGAGCGGCTCGCCGGGTCCGGTCCCTCCTCCACCCCGAACCGCAGCGCCCCTGCCTCCTCCTCTGTCTGTGCCTCCTCGTTGAATGGGACCGATCGTCGGTCTTCCCGATGCGGAACAATCGATCTTGCCCCCACC
>JBEIJP010000216.1:0-5529 GCA_040380245.1 Acidobacteriota bacterium
AGGCCGAGTAGAGATCGGCCCATTCGGGGCGCTCCCGAACGATGGTCTCGAGGTACTCGCGCCAGACAAGCCGATCCCGTGTCGGGTCGCGGACAATTGCGCCGTGCAATCCCGCGGCGAGATCGCTGGCGTGAAGTCCTCCCTCCCCAAAGTGGAGAGCAAGGGAGAGCCCCTGCTCGAGAACGGCGATCGCCTCGGCCGGGCTGAGCGACCCGCTCGGCGACTTGAGCTGCCGGGCGCCATCCCGCGATTGCCCTTCCCGCAGTTCCCGAAAGATGGTCACCACCCGCTCGATCTGCGCTTCGAGCGTCCGCGGAAGCGGCAACGTAAGCGCCTGGCCCAACTCCTCGATGCGCAAACGGACAATCTCGATCTCCTCTTCGACTGTCGCGGGAACCGGCAGAATCACAGTATTGAATCGGCGCTGCAGCGCGGTCGAGAGTTCGTGAACCCCCCGATCCCGGCTGTTGGCGGTGGCGATCAGGTTGAAACCGGGGCGGGCCTCGACCGCACTCTTCAGTTCGGGGATGGGCAGCACCTTTTCAGAGAGGAGGGTGATCAGTGAGTCCTCGACCTCTGTCGGGACACGAGTCAGCTCCTCCACGCGGACGATCTTCCCCTCCTGCATCGCCCGCATGACGGGGCCCGGCACGAGCGCCTCCTCGCAGGGCCCTTTCGAGAGGAGCAGCGCATAGTTCCACCCATAGCGCAGGGTCTCCTCGGTCGTCCCCGCCGTGCCCTGCACGAGCAGAGCCGAGTCGCCGGAGATGGCGGCGGCGAGGTGTTCCGCGACCGATGTCTTGGCGGTGCCCGGAACGCCAAGCAGCAACAAAGCCCGATCGGTGACCAGCGTCGCCACCGCAATCTCGATCAGACGCCGCGGTCCAACATACTTCGGCCGGATGACCGCGCCGCTGGGGAGCGTCCCACCAAGCAGGTAGGTGACCACGGCCCACGGGGAGAGCCGCCAGCGAGGAGGGCGGGGGCGGGTATCCTCCCGAGCCAGCAGGTCGAGTTCGTCGGCGAAAGCCACTTCGGGCCGTTGCCGCAGGATGTCTCTCTTCATTCTGTCTCCCTTTCGAGAATCTCCTGGCGCATCGCGGCCCGGAAACGGAGATCCTCGAGAAATGTGGCGAGGGCTGGCGCAAAGGGCGAGCGGGAGCGGGCGATGCCCGTCACCCCGGCAAAGGCGGTCTCGACCTCTGGAAGGAGGCCTAGATCGAAGCGGAGCGCCGCGTAACGCAACAAGGTCTCCCAATCCCAGAGGGTCCGGACTGTTCGGCTCGGTATCTCCTCCCGGAGAAGACGGAGCAGACCGTGTGAGACCTCGCGACTCCACGCGCAGGTGGAGCGGGTCATGTACCAGAAGGCTGGTTGATCAACAGCGATTCCGTGGCTGAGCGCAATCGACCGGAGCAGAAGTTGATCCTGCCGATCCTCTGGCAGTCGGGAAAGAAGCTCGGCCCCCTCCTCGCTTGGCTCACCAAGCCGGACGTGGAGGAGGGACTCGATCCATTCCGCCAGCTCCTGCTGCGCCAGGGAAGGGTCGATCGGCGCAGGAGAGACCGCGGGTAGGTGCGCAGCCTCGGTCCAGGCACGCAGCAGGAGGTCCTGGTGAGGCGAGCGCACCGCCGCGCCCACCAGGTCCCGGGGGCTCTCTCCCCAGTGCGCGGTCCAATACCCGAGGGGAATCTTGCCCAGTGAACGCTCGATCCAGCTGAGGCCGCTTCCGGACTCGTCAGCCCCTGAGGCTTCCTGAAGCAGAATTCGTGGCGGGAGGTTTGGTCCTCGCGCGAGTTGAAGAGTCGAGCTGAGCCTTGGGAAGAGCTCTCCGGTCCGTCGTGCCAGTTCGTTCGCGCGATCGGACGGGAGGGCTGCCCCCTGATCCTCGCTCCACCAGGCCCATTCCGGCCGGAGTGTCGAGAGCCAACTCCCAACGGGCCCAACCGCCTCCCGGATGAGAGGACGAAGGACGGCACGATGCTCCAACCGCTCCCCTGCCCTTCCATCCCGACCGAGATCGAGCAGGTCGGGAATCCACTCGGGAGGGGCGAGTCGACCAGCACGCACAACCAGTTGCAACCACTCTTGCAGGAACTCGCTTCGCTGGCGTCGCTCCACGCCTCGCAGCAACCCGGCGAGGCGCTCCCCCGCGCTCATCGAGCAGAGCGGCTTTCCCGTCTCGTGGCTGCGCCTGGAGCGCGGCTCCGAGACCGCGAGGAGGTCGCCCGAGGCATCTCCGGTCCGTCCGGAAAACCGATCTGGAAACCCGGCGGCGGCCCGCCGATAGAGAGCGATCACCGCCAGTCCAGGCAGTGTCGCCCCCTCAGCTCGACCCGGTTGATCCAATTCCCCTTCCCCTGGATGTGAAGACAGCCCAACGACACGGCGACTCCCTTTCATCACGGCCTGGCGATATGACAACCAGTCCTGTTCCCAATCGAGAGGGGGGATACCATCGGTCTCCAACAACCATTCAGCCCGTTCTTCGGTCATGCTACAGCCACCCAGCGCCCTGTTTCGACGACGGTCAACGGGCAGAAAGACCGTCCATCCCACTCCCCAAAGAGATCGATCGGACGCCCCCCGCCGAGAGCGAGAAGCCGCCAGGGCACGAGATCTCGATCGAGGAGAGGTAGATGGCCCCCCGCGCTATCGATCAGCCACCAGCGAGTGCCCACCCGTTCGGGAACGACCTGTTGCAAGGAGAGGGGGAAGACCTCCCGCCACGGATGGACCGCCAGGGCGGCGGCACATTCCGCCAGACCTGCCGCAATCGAGCTCGCCCCGGGAAGGACACTCTCCCACGCCGAATCGGCCCGCCATTCGGCGACCAGCCCTCTGACCGGGTCGGTTCCCGGAAAGAGGTGGACCGTTCCGGCGAAGATCTGTCCTGGAGCGGTAGCCTCCTCGACGCCAGGCCGCGGCAATGGACCGGTCCCCCTGGTTTGAAACGGCGCCGGAGAGAAGGCCAGGAGGAGCACATGACGACCCAGCCGCGGACTGTAGATCCAGGTGCGTCGGCGATGAAGACGCCCCTCCATCGAAAGAGAGGCGCCCAGATGCAACCAGTGGTCCTCTAATGGCGGAGTGGCAAGCGCCTCACGGCGGCGCTGGGGCCAGCCGGTGGCGACCCAGAGGTCGATCCGCTCGTCGGGGCGCAACCGGTCTATCCGGCGCCAAGCCAGACAGAGCAAGGCGAGATGACCGATCATCCCGGTCAACTGATCGGCATAGTCCGGGGTCTCGACCGAGAGCGTGCCCATCTGGCGCACCCGTTGCGCGAGTCCGGGTGCTTGACAAGCCATCAAGCGGGAGGCGAGCAGCTCGCACTCCGATTCCCAGTCACCGCCAAAGGTGGCAACGCCTCCCTGCCAGAGGTCCTCCAGCCAGTTTTCGAGAACAACCAGTCCGGAGCGGACCCGCGTTTCCCAGGCGTGTCCGCGCGAAAGCCACTGCAGCCCCAGACTGTCGTCGGCACTCTCCAGCCGATCCGGCCTCCCCACGTCTTCTTGTAATGTGTCAACGGCCTCCATTCCGGGCAAGGTAGGCCCGGGCAAACTCTCCCGGGAATGGCGCGCGGATCGCCAGCGGAGCCCACTGACGACCCAATCGGGCATCGGTTCGGCGCCTTCCGGAAAAGTCGACCGGCCCTCCTCCCATAGAAGAAGCAGCGCGAGGATATGCTTACACGGTCGCTGACGACTGCGACAACCACAGACGGAGGCGGACCTCCGGGTGCCGACCGCGGTCCGGTAGGGCTGCTCTTCCCGACCCTGTACCTCCCCCCAGAGAACGAGGCCATCTGGCTGGCCGCCATCAAACCAGCCGAGTCCCTGCCAATGGGCCGGCGAGGCGAGCCACCGCGCCGCTGAGCGTGACTCTCCCCCCTTTCGATTGGGGATGGCGCCTCTCTCTCCTCTCTCTCCTCTCTCTCCTCTCTCCGCCAAAACGACTGACCTCCTCAGACGCGCTCCCGATCGGCTCCGGCGCCCTCTACTCCTGACTAGTGCTCCGCTCCGGCCCTCTCAGGGCAACGAACGAGCGGGTCGAACGGGCATCGTGGGCAGCGGCGGAAGTCGCTTGCGGCTTGTCTGGTTGCCCAGAAGCGGCTCCAGAGCGCGCCAGACATTCTCGACCAGGCGCTTCTCCCCCGTCAGGTTGGGGTGGATCCCATCGGCCTGGTTCAACTCCGGCAGACCCGCGACGCCCTCGAGCAGAAAGGGGATCAGCGGCAACCGATAACGGCGGGCCAATTCCGGGTAGACGGCGCGAAACGCCTGCGTGTACTCCGGCCCAAGGTTCGGAGGCGCCTCCATCCCCGCCAGGATGACGCGAGCTTTCCGTGCCTGGATCAGCTCGATCATCTGGATCAGATTCTGACGCATCTCCGGGACGGGCTGGCCCCGCAGACCGTCATTGGCCCCCGAGGGCAAGGATGACCAGCTCGACCCGCTCCGCGAGAGACCACTCCAGGCGGCGCAGTCCGCCGGCCGTGGTCTCGCCCGAGACGCCGGCGTTGACGACACGGTAGCGGTATCCCCTCTCGTCCAACCGCTGCTGAAGCAGTGCCGGATAGGCCTCTTCCGGCGCCAGGCCGTAACCGGCGGTGAGGCTGTCCCCGAATGCCAGAATCACGGGTCGAGTGTCGTCAGGCGTGGGTGTCGGCGCTTCGCTGACGGGTCTTTCTGCCGGTTGCCGCGACTCTTCCGACGAGCGACACGCCACGCCAAAAACGATCAGCCACAGGAACAGCAACAGCTTGAGGCGGCCCACCCGGTGAGGTCTGGATTGCGCCAATCGCGCCGCTGGTCGGCGCCACTCCGACCCCGCAACCAAGCCAGCTCCCGGGCCAGCTCCCGGGCCAGCTCCCGGGCCAACTCCCGGGTCAGATTTGAATTTCCTCTTCCAAAAAGGCATAGTTCCACTCCTGTCCCTTCTACGTCGGGGGAGAGATTGATTCCCGCGGCGCTCTCCCGTTCCCCGCCTCTCCGGTTTCCCCACGCCGCCGGTCTTCGCCAGGCGGTCGGTGAGATGGAGAGGGGATGGCGGTCGGCCGCGAAAGTTTCCAGGGACCGTCTTCCCGAGCCTATTGGGGAGACTCGACGTGAGAAACTCCATCTGGTTCGACGGCGTCCCAACCTGCCGGGCCCTCCCGGCCTGCACACGGACTGGCGAGACCGGTCTCCAGGCAAGAAGACACTATCATGATCCAACTGATCGATGTTTCCAAAGTAGTGCCCAGTGGAAATGAGTCACTGACGATTCTTCATTCCCTCGATCTGACCATTCCGAGTGGGCAGTTCGTGTCCGTCATCGGGCCTTCCGGCAGCGGGAAGTCGACCCTGCTCGGACTGATCGCCGGGCTCGACGCACCCAGCTCGGGTCGGATCCTGCTCGAGGAGAGAGAGATCACGAGCATGACAGAGGATGATCTCGCCGTATTGCGAGGCGATCTGGTAGGCTTCATCTTTCAATCCTTCCATCTGATCCCTTCCCTGACCGCCTTTGAGAATATCCTCGTCCCGA
>JBEIJP010000217.1:0-5524 GCA_040380245.1 Acidobacteriota bacterium
GGGTCTCCTGAATCACCGCACGTTGGGCCGCCGCCGCCTCTTCTCCCAGGGACTCCCTCTCCACCTGGAAGCCCGCGCGCAGGCGAATCAGGACCGAAACCACCCCTTCACGCGCCACTTTCGCCCGCAGTTCGTCAAAGTGGCCTTCTACGGCGGTGCTTCGCACCATCCCCGCCGCCTCTGCCTCCAGCGCTTGAAGGAGGCTGGTTCGTGCCGTCTCTCTGACCTCGTTCGGGCGTTGCCCCCCTGGTAACTCCCCTTTCTCCTTCGCTCGTTCTCCAGTCCGCCAGCTTTCCGCCCGGATCGCCGCCCGAACCGAGCTTTCGATCCAGTCAAACCGGCCACCAGCCCACCATAACCCTCCTCCCAGGAGCACCACGAGGAGAGCGCCGACGATCTGCCACCAAATTCGAGCTACTGTGTCGTTCATTTTTCGCCTTTGATTCATGTCAACCTTCTGGAAATGGGGATTTTCCTTGCCTACAAGATTCTTTTGAGTGCTTTGCGCCATGGGGAGAGGGGACAACTGATCAGCCAGCCAGCATTCATCAGGTCACGTCCATCCCCGTCCTGGTTCCTTGCCATCGGTGGGGCCATCACGCCCCTGCCTTCGATCTCTCCAGCTCTCTGATTTCCACTCGTGGATGGCCGATTGTCGAGCGCGGCCAGGCTGACAGTCAGCCGCCAGATTGCGGTTCGATGCAGATTGCCGTGCCTCTTCCGAAAAGGGGGACTCGCCCTCGCCTTTTCTCGGCTCGTACTCTGCCATTACGACAAACAACGGTTGTTAAACGTTCCACCCGGCATAGATGCCAAAAAACGGATCTCAGGTTGTCTTCATCAACGGAGGGGGGCTCAATGGTCTGGGAGAGTCAGAGAAGGGCGGGGGGTAGGTGAGGAGTCTTGATTTTGGGGCCCCCCGGAAGGCTCATCAGGGGGACCCCTCTGTCAGGAGTGTACTCTTTCAGCCACCGGGTATCAGATTCCTGTCGAGGGAACGGAGTCCCTCCTTCGATCTGGAAGATGGTCGCCGTTGGCGATTGACGCGGACAACTGTTTGTGGAGGTTGTTCGGTGAACATTCCTACGCTGCTGACCGAGATCCCCCCACGGTGGGTGGCCACAATCGAAAAGTTGGTCACGGTGTTCGAGTTGCCCACCACCAGAATGTACCAGGTACCGGGCGCCGGGGAGGGCATGACGCATTGTTCCGAAGAGTTGAAATTGTTGGAGCGGCAGTCGAATTGATCGATCAACGGTGCCACTCCAGCCCGCACATAGAGATCGACGTTCCCGCTCCCTGACAGCTGAACGCTCAACTGGCTGCTGCCGACAGGCACGTCGATCGAAAAGAACACCGGGCGCGTACGGGTCACCGATCGACTGATCATCCGCCCATTGAGCAGCTGGATCGCGCTGACCGTCGGGGGAGTGGCTCGTGCCTCATTCGATGTCAATGAGTTCCCGAAGTCGTTGAAAGCGATGACTCGGTAGACGTAAGTGACCCCTCCAACGACCTGTTGATCGATGTGCAGGCCCAGATTGGGGCCGACAGTTGTCAACAACTGCCAGTCGGTGCTGGCTCCCGCTCCCTCCGGGGGGGCGGTCCGACGCTCGATGCGAAATCCAGTCTCATTGGTCGAGGCATCTCTCCACTGCAGCTGGACCTGCACACTCGACAGCGGGGTTGCCAGAAGATCTGTCGGCGCCACTGGTGTCACGGCATCGGGGGTCGGGACGGTCGCCCGGGCCTCGTTCGAGGGAGGTGACTCTCCCGTAGCGTTGAAGGCAAAGACACGGAAGCTGTAGGACTCTCCAGGAACGAGCCCGCTGCTGCGGAACTGGGTGATATTCCGCTCCACCTGGCCGATCTGTGTCCACACCCCGCCGCTGGCCAGCCGTCGCTGGATTCGGAATCCCATCTCGTTGACCGATTCGTCTGCCCAGGTCAGATCGACCTCGACCGACGAGATGGCGCGCGCCAGCAGGTTGGTTGGGCCAGCGGGCAGTGGGACGGACACCGGCGGAGTCGTCACCGTCACCTCGTTGGTCGCCGGCGACTCCCCGCCAAAATTGAAGGCCGATACGGAATAGCTGTACTGCGTGTTCGGATTCAACCCTCGGTCTTCGAACGACGTGATGTTTGGACCCACTTCACCGGCGATGACCGAATTCCCGCTGTCGCCAGTTCGACGTCGAATCCGGAAGCCGTGCTCCTCCCCCCCCACGTCCAGCCACTGCAGCCGAATCTGCGTCGAGGAGATCGCGGTAGCGACGAGGCCGCCGGGGGTCTCTGGTCGCACTGGCGGCTCATTGCTCAAGTTGATCATGGCCTCGTTGGAGGCAGGGGATGGCCCGGCCGTATTCAAGGCGGTCACGACATAGTAGTGCGGGACGCCTCGCTGCAGCCCCGCATCGACAATCGAGCTGGTGTTGGAGCCGGCAATACCCAATTCCACCCAGAGCCCGTCCCGACCGATCTTCCGTCGAATCCGGAAGGCACCCTCATTGATCGAATTGTCCGTCCATTGAAGCCGAACCTCGTTGGCGCCCGACTCCGTGACGGTCAGATTGCTTGGGGCGGCCGGTAGATTTTCCACAATTCCCACTCCAATTCGGGCCGTGAGTGTGAACTGGTTGATCGCGGCACTGAATCCGTGGACCAAGACGTACCAATCTCCCGCCGCCGGGAAACCGAAGAGACAGAACTCACTGGACGTGTTCGAAGTCGAACGGCAGCTGAACGTGCTCAGCTGCGGCAGATCGGCATATCGGACATAGAGATCGACATTCCCTGTTCCGGACGTTTGAATTTGCAGTTGAGTGGCTCCGATCGGAATGTGAATCCGGTAGAGCAACTGTCGATTTCGGTTGAGAAGCCCCTCCGTGCTGACGCCATTCAAGAGGGGGACAAAGAACTCTCGGGGAGTGAGAACGCTGACCTCATTCGATTCGGTCGAGTTTCCTGCCAGGTTATAGGAGCGGACCAGGTAGTAATAGTTGACGCCAGTGTTGAGATTTTCGTCCTCGTAGCGGGTTTGATTGGCCCCGAGGGCCTTGACAGGTTCCCAGAGCCCATCGATACCAGGGCGACGAAAGACGATGAACCCCAGTTCGTTCGATGACCGGTCCAACCATCTCAGCTCGACACTGGTCGTCGAACTGGCCGAGCCCTGCAGCATCGAGGGGGGCGCGGGCCGATCATCCGCGACTCGCTCGGGAAAGGTCGTCGCCGTCACCTCGTTCGAGAGAGCCGATTCGATGGTGGCATCAAAGGCGGAGACGGTATAGCTGTAGGCCTGTCCCGCAGACAGCTGGGTGTCCTCGTAGGTGGTCTGGTTCGCTGGCACGATTGCGATCGCCGTCCATCCACCCGTCAGTCCGGTTCGGCGACGGATCCGAAAACCGGCTTCGGTCGGAGAGTTGTCTGTCCAACGGAGGTTGACCTTGCTTGCCGAGGTCGCGATGGCGCTCAAGTTGGTTGGAGGGGGCAACGCGACACCCGGGGTTGTCACGAGAATCTCGTTCGAGAGACCTGATTCGGCGATTTCATTGAACGCCAGCACGGTGTAGAGAAAGCTGCTGCCCGGCGTGACGGTCTGGTCCAGATAGCTGGTCACGTTCTGTCCCAGCGTCGCAATCGTTGTCCAGAGGGTGTTCGCGTTGCTTCGGCGCAGGAGACGAAAGCCCGTCTCAGTTGTGGCATTGTCGACCCAGGTCAGCGTGACCTGATTGGCCGAGAGGACTCTTGCCTGCAGGTTGGACGGACCGGGAAGGGGAACCGCGGGAGTGGTCACCGTCACCTCGTTCGATCCCGCCGACTCACCGGTCGCGTTGTAGGACAACACCGTGTAGGAGTAGGTCGTTCCCGCCGCCAACCCCGTATTCTGAAAGACGGTCGTGTTCTGCCCGGGAGTGGCAACAATCGTCCAGCTCCCCGTCGGGCCGGTACGACGGAAAATCTTGAAGCCAGTCTCATTGGACGAGTTGTCGGTCCATGTCAGGTTGACCTGGCTTGAGGAGACGGCAATGGCCACCAGGTTCGCCGGGGCGGCGGGTGGAGCTTCCGGCATAATCACCTGGGCAATATTCGAGAAAGGCGACTCGCCCCCCGCATTGAAGGCGAAGACCCGGTATTCATAGGTCGCTCCCGTCCGCAGACCAGAATCCTGGTAGGAGGTATTGTTCGTGCCGACCGAGGCAATGACGGTCCAGGCCTCTGTCCCGCGTTCCCGTCGTTGGACGCGAAATCCCTCTTCATTGTTGGCGTTGTCGCGCCAGGTCAGGTTGACCTGGGTTGGCCCTGTCACGGTCGCAGCCAGAGATCCTGGCCCAAGGGGAGCCGGAGGGGGAGCATCTCCCGTCCCGAGAGCGCGAACCGCCTGATCGACCCTGATGCGCGGGGTGGTCACGCCATTGCGGCTATCCGTAATCATCAGTCCGCTGTGGGTGAACGCGTCGAGGATCTCCCCGACCGAGGCGTTTGGCGCTTTCTGCCGGGCGATGGCCCAGGCGCCCGCGACGTGCGGCGTGGCCATCGAGGTGCCCGCCCACGTCGCGTAGCCCGCGTTGGGGACAGAGGAGGTGATCCCCTCTCCCGGAGCCAGGAGATGGAGGAAGGGAGCGCTGTTGGAGAAGTTCGAGACGAGGTCGAGCTGCGTTGGATAGTCGCGGGTCGAGCCGACGCTGATCGCGGTCGAGATGCAGGCGGGCGCGCTCATCGAGTCGGTGAACCCCCCGTTCCCAGAGGCGGCGATGGAGGCGATCCCTGCCTGACGAAGGAGATCGATCGCGGCCTTGGTGGCCAATTCGTCCCCATTGCAGTTGGTGAAGTACCGCAGGCCTCCCAGACTGATATTGACCGCGGCGATCTGGAAGGTGGTTCGCAGCGTGTAGACCCGCTCGAGCCCCCGAATCAGGTCCGAGGTGAACGCGACGATGCAGGATGGTCGACCGTTGTTGCACGCTCCAGGATTGGTGTGTTGGGTGAAGACCTGGATGGAGATCAGGTCCGAATCACGCGCCACGCCAGAGAGGGTAGGACCTTTTCCCGCCGCGATGCCGGCGACGTGCGTTCCGTGGTCGCAGCCGACGTTCTCCAGCGTACAGGGCAGGCCCGAGCCGGGAGCGATCGACGAGGATCTGCCCTCCGGGCAGAGAGACAGGAGGGAATCGGCCGAGGCATTGGTCGAATAGCAGGCTTCGGAGACGACCTTTCCCGCAAGTATGGGATGGTTGCGGTCGACGCCGGAATCGAGAATGGCAATCGTCTGGCCGGCGCCGGTGTAGCCGCTCTCCCAGGCTCTGGTGGCCCCGATGATGGCGACGCTCTCCCCTCTCTGCCGGAAGCATGGCAGCAGCAGGCCTTCCCAGAGCGCGGCACGCCGCACCCCGCAGCAGCGCCACCGTTTTCGTCAGTTGCGTTGATGTTGGGGATGTAGTAGTGCGTTGATGATGTTTTGCTCTGTGCTAGCAGTGGCGCGGTGGCGACTGTTGGGGCAGAGTGCAGCGAGCAGCATGTCAGA
>JBEIJP010000218.1:0-5520 GCA_040380245.1 Acidobacteriota bacterium
ACTTTGATCGTGAGTAATTACGTCGGATGTATTTGCGGGTGGCGCTCCATTGATCAAAGCTCGCTTTGAGACCGAGCAGATCGGCGGGAATCGTCGCGTTCATCATTTCCTCCGGTGAAAAATTTCGATACCGGAGGCGAGGATACCGGCGATGGAATCAGAGATCACACTGCGCCACCGTAGGGACACGCTCGTCGAAGCGGCTGGAAGTCGCTTCGACGTTGGCTTGGCCTGGATCCTTTGATTGAACTGAGGTTATAGTGCGACTGCCCTGCGGCTCCCCTGAAGGGAGTATGTCGCTTTGCGCGTGCCGCCCTACACCTGATATGTTCGCAGGGTGAGAGTCATCCCTGGAGGCGTCTTGATTAACGAAGAGAAGATTTCTGAGTCGATCCGAAAATTGCCGCCCTCACTTCAGCAAGAGTTGCTCGACTTTGTCGATTTCTTATTGATCAGAGCCGAACGGCGAGAGATGAGGGATTGGACCGATTTTTCCATCACGGGGGCCATGCGTGGATTGGAAGAGGAGGAGCCACTTTATACACTCGATGACTTGAAGGTGGTCTTCCGATGAAACAGGCAGGCCAGATTGTCCTATTCTCCTTTCCACATACCGATTTCGTACAGGGCAAACAGCGCCCCGCGTTATTACTTGGGCGGTTGCCGGGAGGTTATGACGATTGGCTGATTTGCATGATTTCGTCTCAATTGCGCCATTATGAGCCGGGCTTTGATGAACTGGTACAGGAGAAGGATGACGATTTTGCGGAAAGTGGACTAAAGATTCCAACTGTGATCCGAGTTGGACGACTAGCGGTAGCGGAAGGTGAAATACTACTCGGTTCCATTGGTCAAATTTCCAGTGAGAGATTGAAGCGAATCAAGAATCATATAGTCGAATGGCTGATTCGTGATTGAGGCCGGCAGCAAGATGACGTAGCCCTCATCTCGGCGGCGACCAGCGCCGATCCGCATTCGCCCTCCACTGCTCCCAGAACCATCGCAAGTGCGGCTCCCCAAGTTGATGGGGAAGAAACCCGAGCCGGTGCTCCGCCGTCGCCTCGTCCGCGCTGAACCGCTGGGGAGCGGCGCTGTAGAGTCCGACAAAGAGGGGAAGAAAGTGCTCGGTCACCTTGATCGCCAGGTCGCCTATCCGCTTCGCGTCGCTCGGGCGTATCTCTCCGTTCTGGCCGGCCTCCGTCAACTGCCGGCTGCCAAGGCTGACGTGGCACCCATTGTTTCCGAGGCTGGTTGTCGAAAGCGGCAGCGGAACCGTCCGTGATGAGCCCGGACTCGCGCAGCCGAGCCAGCCCCTGGAAACGGCTTCGACTGAGCACTTCGTGGCAGTGCCACATGTACCGATACTTCGCCTCTCCTTCCTGCCACCCGGAGAGGCACGGATTGATGAAGAGCGCACGGTAGAGTGTGTCCGGAATCAGCCGATTGAGCATCTGCTGCCGTTGCGGCGGGGAAGGGGCCAGGTAGACGATGGCCCGCTGACCGTCACGCCGCAGTCCAAGGCGGAGATTGCTGTACATCGTCAACAGCTGAGTCAGCAGGTAGCGCTGCCCCAGCTCGGTCGCCACTGCCTGGCCTGGCCCCGCCGCTCCCTTTGCCCGGCACACGTAGAATGAAGTCGTCTCTGGTGAGGTGTTGTCGCTCAAAAAATGGCCCAACATCCGCACCGCGGTCTCCCGCAGCGGGCTCGACTGGCTTGGCAGAGGCGCGATCGCTTCCGCCAGGGAGAGCTTGAGGAGGTAGCTGATTGGAACCCGCATCCATCGCTCCCCCTCTTGGGTGAAGAAGAACCGCGCGCAATCGCTCCTCAACCCCTTGCCAGGATCCTGCTGGTCGGCGAGCAGGTCGTTGGCGACGATCCGCCGGGTGAAGGCGGAGAGGTCCGCTTCCCGGAACCGTACCCAGCTGTTCTCCCAGATGCCGTCCCTCCCTCCTTCGAGGTACCCCTCCAACCACTCGATCGACCTGGTCCGTCTGCGAGACTTGTGGTCTGGGTCGCGATGCCGCTGGCGCAAATCCTCGATGAATGCCGAGGCCCGGATCGTCTCCGGCAGTCGACCCGCGTCGCCTCCCCGATGACCGCCACCTGCAGTTCGGATTCAGAGCCAGCGGTCCAGTCCCCAGAGGTAAACGGCAATCGCTCTCTTCGCATCGGAAGTCCTCAGTTGTTGGTATGGGAACAGAATCCAGGACGATCTTCTCTCTTGCGCAAGGAGCGGGTCACCTTCCGACAAGTCCGCTTATTCCTGCCCCCTCCGCCCCATGGCCCTCACCAGTCCCTGCTCCACGCTCCAGGTGAGCGGGAGGATCGCCAGCGCGCAGACGGGCCAGAAGGTCCAGTAGCTGTCGAACCAGGCCTGGAAGAGCTGGTGGGGCGAGTGGGCGAGGTTGACGTTGAGCGCCGGGTCGGTCGTCCAGCGCGTTACCAGCTGCCAACCAAGGAACCAGAGCGTCGCGGCTTTCCAACTTGTGCCGGTGACTCCGACCTGCCGCACCGCGTAGAGACCCAGCAGGCACCCTCCAAGGTGGGAGAAGATCGATGCGATCCATAACTCCTGAATCGCCCAGGCGTCGATCAACCACATCGGTACCCCAATCACCAGCCAGATCGCCGAGACGCGGATCAGGATCCGCCCCCCTCCAATCATCCCCAGGGAGAGCAGCACCATCGTCACGTGGCAGTTGTACATGATCCAATCCGGCGTTCCGACGTCGAGGTACTGCCACCAACGATAAAGAAAGATCGAGAGCGGGACCGCTCCCCACCACTGCAACGCTGTTCCCGGCAGAGACTTGCCCCATTCCCCCCACGGTCGATTCACGTCTCTCTTCCTCCCGGATCTCCTGACCCGTTTCACAGCAATTTCGCCAAGTGCTATCCAGAGTAGTTCAAATTGTATTTATTGATCCATTAAATCTTTCTCAGTTTTGGGGGAGAAGCGCACGCGAAGACGCCAAGACGCAAAGAGGGGAAGTGGAGGAGAGAGAAAGAATGGATGAGTTCGGGATCTCCTTCCTCCCCCAAACCTTCTTCTCCTGGCGTCCTGGCGTGAGAACAATAACAACCGGGCCCTTGCCGGAAGGGTGGAGGGGTGTTTCCGTCTGGCGGATGTCGCGGATCGGGTCGTCACTGAGGTTGCTGGCTGATATACTCTCCCACTTCCGAGTGATGGCAGTTGGCCTGCCCCGTTCTTCAACAATGGTCTTGACTCATGACGCGAGTGGGATATGAAAAGAGTTCGACGTACCGGGAAGATCGCGCTGGTGTTGGTGGCCGTGCCGCTGTTGGCCGGCTGGGTGGGGTTCGATTTCGACGCCACGACGACCGCCAGTGAGCCGCCAGTCAGTTTCAATCGCGACATCCGTCCGATCCTCTCTGACGCCTGTTTTCGATGCCACGGGCCGGACAAGAGCGGCCGCCAGGCCGGTTTGCGGCTGGATGTGCGGGAGGAGGCGCTGCGGAAGACCCGGTCTGGAGTCCGGCCGATCGTGCCGGGGAAGCCGGAGGAGAGCGAGGTGGTCCACCGCATCTTCTCGACCGAGCCGGCGGAGGTCATGCCGCCCGAGGAGGCGCACAAGTCACTCACCGTTCGGCAGAAGGAGTTGATCAAGCGCTGGATCGGCGAGGGAGCTCCCTACGAGGGCCACTGGGCCTACCAGCCGATCGCCCGGCCGGCAGTTCCAGCCGGGGGGGCAATCGTCAACAACCCGATCGACCGCTTCATTCAGCGGCGGCTGGCCGAGGCGGGGTTGACCCCAGCGCCGGAAGCCGACCGAAGAACCCTCATCCGACGGGTCATGCTCGACCTGACAGGGATTCCGCCGACCCCGGCGGAGATCGCGGCCTTTGTCGATGACCCGGCGCCGGACGCCTATGCGCGGCTGGTCGACCGGCTGCTCGCCTCCCCCCGGTATGCCGAGAAGCAGGCGATGCACTGGCTCGACGCGGTGCGCTATGCCGACACGGCCGGGTTTCACGGCGACAACGCCTTTCCAGCCTGGCCCTACCGCGACTATGTGCTGCGCGCGTTCCGGGACAATATGCCCTTCGACCGGTTTACCCGCGAGCAGTTGGCAGGGGATCTGATGCCCGACGCGACCGAGGACCAGAAGATCGCGTCGGCCTACAACCGTCTCAACCGGATGTCGTCCGAGGGTGGGTTGCAGCCGGCCGAGTACCTGGCCAAGTACGCCGCCGATCGGGTTCGCACGACCAGCATTGTCTGGATGGGCGCGACGATGGGCTGTGCGGAGTGCCATGACCACAAGTTTGACCCCTATCTCGCCAAAGACTTCTACTCGATGAAGGCGTTTTTTGCCGACATCAAGGAGACAGGGCTGGTGCCGAGCCGCGGCAAGGAGGCCTGGGGCAGCCGGATGACGCTGCCGACGCCGGCGCAGCGGCAGCGACACGTTGCCCTGACGAAACGCTACGACGATCAGCGGGCGGCCCTGCGTCGTGCGGTCGAGGCGCTCCCCGACCTGGCGGCGCGTGAGACCCGTCTGCGCGAGGATCACCAGGCGGGCCGGCTCGCCTGGCGGTTCCAGCGGCCGCTGCGCGCGACGGCGAGCGGCGGGGCCCGGACGACGATCTACAATGACCGACGGCTGACGGTGACCGAGTACCTCGACGGCAACCTGGTGACGAAGGAGATCGACGGAGACGGCTTGATCGTCGTCGATGGTCCGAACCCGGAGAACTCGACCTACACGGGACGGTTCCGTCCGGCGGCCGGGACCTGGACGGCGCTCGGGATCGAGGTCGCCCAGGACGAGAGCCTCCCGGCCAACCGGATCGCGCGCGGTGCCGACCGGTTCGTCGTCAGCGAGATCGAGGCCGCGATCGTCGCGCCGGCTCCCCGTCCGCTCTCCTTGACGCTGGCGACCAGTGACCGGGCCGGGGAGTGGCCGGAGAACCACCCGATGAACGCGATCGACCAGGATCCCAGCACCGGCTGGGGCTCATCCTGGGAGGGAGGCCGGGGCGCCTTCCTCTCCCTGCGTCTGGCGAGTCCTCTCCAGACCGATGGGCAGGCGATCGTCGAGGTGCGGCTGCGTCAGGATTCGCCGCTCCGCCGGGCGACGATCGGCCGCTTCCGCATCGCGCTCGCCAGCGCCCGCCACGCCTGGCCCGATGTCCAGGCGAAGATGGCCAATCCACTCCGGGGACTGCCGGCCGGACTGGCGCGGATCCTCGAACTGGCTCCAGCCGAGCGGACCCGTGCGCAGCGGGAGAGCCTGCTCGATCACCTCGCCTGGCGCGACCCGGCCTTCGAGCCGGAGGTCATCCGACTGGCCCGGCTCGAAGCCGAACTCGAGATGCTCAATTCGCAGATTCCGCAGGTGGTCTATACCGAGGCCGTCCCCCCGGTCGAGACGAAGATCCTGCCGCGCGGCAACTTCCTCGACGAGAGCGGCGAGGTTGTCGTCCCGGCCATCCCGGTCACCTTCGGCAGACTGCCGGCGACCGATCGACGGGCGACGCGGATGGATCTGGCCAAC
>JBEIJP010000219.1:0-5502 GCA_040380245.1 Acidobacteriota bacterium
GCGCCGCTCGCGGAACGGATGCGCCCTCGGGACCTGGGGGAGTTCATCGGGCAGTCCCACCTTCTGGGGCCCGATCGTCTTCTCGGACGAATGATCCAGGAGGATCGTTTTCCCTCCGTCCTCTTCTGGGGCCCACCCGGAACTGGTAAGACGACCCTGGCGCGCATCATCGCCCGCCAGACAAAGTGCCGGTTCCTCCCCTTCAGCGCCGTCATGGCAGGGATCCGCGAGATCCGGGAGGTCATGCAGGAGGCGGCGCGCTGGCATGGCCAGGAGGGACGCCGGACGGTCCTTTTCATCGACGAGATCCATCGGTTCAATCGCGCCCAGCAGGACGCCTTTCTCCCCTACGTCGAGAATGGGACGATTCTGCTGGTCGGCGCGACCACGGAGAACCCCTCCTTCGAGATCAACGCGGCGCTCCTCTCCCGGGTCCGGGTCTTCGTTCTCCAGCCACTCTCGGTGGAGGAGGTCCTCTCGATCCTGTCGCAGGCCCTGCTCGACGCCGAACGTGGACTGGGCGCCCTGCCCGTCCGGGTCGAGCCGGAGGCCCTCGAAGCGCTCGCCCGGCGGAGCGGGGGCGACGCCCGCGCCGCCCTCAACACGCTCGAACTGGCGGTCCTCTCGACTCCACCCGACTCCGCCGGCGCGCGTCAGGTCGGAATCCCGCAGTTGATGGAGGCTCTCCAGCAGACGACAGCCCTCTATGACAAGACGGGAGATCAGCACTACAACCTGATCTCCGCCTTCATCAAATCGATCCGCGACTCGAACGCGGACGCGACTCTCTACTGGCTGGCGCGGATGATCGAAGCGGGAGAAGACCCGATGTTCATTGCGCGGCGGATTGTCCATCACGCGTCCGAGGACATTGGACTGGCCGACCCGCAGGCCCTTGTCGTCGCGGCGGCGGCGGCCCAGGCGACCCATCTCATCGGGCTGCCTGAGGCACGACTCGCCCTCGCCGAGGCGGCCGTCTACCTCGCGCGGGCTCCCAAATCGAACCGGATCTACCTTGGCTATGAGGCCGCCGCCGAGGACGCGCGAGCGACCCAGGCCGAACCCGTCCCGCTCCACCTCCGCAATGCTCCGACCCGGTTGATGAAGGGGTTGGGATACGGTACAAACTATCAGTACGCGCATGACTTTCCCGGGGGCGTGACCACCATGGAATGCCTCCCGGAGCGACTTCGCGGACGAACCTATTATGCCGGGGAGAGTGCAGACGAGACCGCCGCGACGAGCGACGACGGGAACGTGGAGCCAACTCCCTGATCCAGAACCAGCAAGCAGCGCCGGCAAGAGGCCAGAGGAAGAGATGGCAGGAGAGCATGACCTCAAGGGACGCGTGGCAATCGTCACCGGAGCCAGCTCCGGAATCGGCCAGGCAACCGCGATCGCCCTCGCGAGACAAGGCGCCGCGGTCATCGTCAACTACCTCGGGAACGAGGCCGGCGCCGCCGAGACGGTGGCCTCGATTCAGGCCATGCGGCGCAACGCGCTCGCGGTCCGCGCCGATGTCACCAACCCTCTCCAGGTAGGCCATCTGGTGGCGGAAACGATCGACAATTTCGGCCGACTCGACATTCTCGTCAACAATGTTGGAGGGGTCGTACAGTTGGCGCGGATCGAGGAGTGCTCCGTCGAGGTCTGGAACCAGGTGCTCGCCGTCAACGTGACGAGCGTCTTCCTCTGCGTCCAGGCCTGCCTCCCCTACCTGCGTGAGTCCGGGCGGGGTCGCATCATCAACCTCTCCTCCCTCTCCACGCAGCACGGGGGCCGGGGCGGATCGATCCCCTACGCCGCCGCCAAAGCCGCGGTCAATACCCTGACGCGCGGGCTGGCGACAGAGCTTGGCCCCGTCGGAATCACCGTCAATGCGGTCTCTCCCGGGGTGATCGTCAGCCCCCGCCAGGAAGAGTTCTCCCGGCCGGAGCGCCTGCAGGAGGTCGTTCAGGCGACGCCCCTTCGACGGGCCGGCACTCCGGAGGAGGTTGCCCATCTCGTCGCCTTCCTCGCCTCTGACGAAGCCGCCTTTATCACCGGCGAGGTGATCGGCATCGACGGGGGCCGCTAGCGAGCCCGCTGGCCTCCCCGCCCCGGCTCTCGCCACGGAATCGGCTTACCCGCGTCGTTCCCGGAAGTGGTCGAGGATCCGCTCGGCTTGACGTTGTCCGACGAACGGGCGGAGCTCTTCGAGACTGGCCTCGGCCACTCGCTGCAGACTGCCGAAATTGCGGAGCAACCGCCCCTTGAGCTTCTCCCCGACCCCGGGAATCGAAGTCAATTCGGAAGTGAAATCCCGCATCGCCCGTCGCTGACGGTGGTAGGCGACGGCGTAGCGATGCGTCTCGTCGCGAATGCGCTGAAGCAGCCGAAGCACCGAGGAGGTCTGCGCGAGGACAATCGGGGTCTCCTCACGCCCTTTGACAAGAAAGTGGCTGATCTCCTCGTGGCGTCCACGTGGTTTGACCACCCCGATCGCCGGGAGGTGGTCCAGGCCCAGCGACGCGAGAGCCGTGGCGGCGGAGGAGAGCTGCCCCTTTCCCCCATCGATCAGCAGCAGGTCCGGGAGCGGTTTGCCCTCGCGGAGAAGCCGGGTGTAGCGCCGCGAGATCGCCTCGCGCATCGAGGCGAAGTCGTCCGCGCCCTCGACCGTCCGGAGAATAAACTTCCGGTACGCCTCCTTGCGGAGTTCTCCCCCCTGGCAGACAACCATCCCCGCCACATTCTCCGAACCCTGCAGATGCGAGATGTCGAACGATTCGATCCGCTGCGGGACGGATGGAAGGTCGAAGACCTGCTGCATCTCGACCAGAATCGCCGACCAATCGGGCGCGATGACCCGAAACCGCTGCTCGAATCCCAGCCGCGCGTTCTTCTCGACCAGGTCGATGAGGTCCCGCTTGCGCCCCCGCTGGGGGTCGAGAATGCGGACCCGCTGTCCCCGCTTTTCGGTGAGGACCTGTTCGAGGAGCTCGCGGTCTTCCCAATCGACGGGGACGTGGATCTCCAGCGGCACATAGTTGCCGATGGTGTAATACTGCCCGATCACCTTCCCAAGAAACTCCGATGGGTGGAAGCCCTCGATTGGCAGATCCTCCCAGTAGAACTCGCGTCGTCCAATGATGCGCCCCTCCCGCATGGTAAAGAGCTGGAGGGCAAGCTGGTGCCGATCCCGGTAATACCCGAAAATATCGACGTCAAATTCGGAGGTCGACATCACCTTCTGCTGTTCGCGCAGAGCCTGGACCGTCCGTAAGAGGTCGCGGTACTTGGCCGCCTGCTCGAAGCGCAGCGCCTCCGAGGCCTCCAGCATGCGGGATTCGAGCGTTTGAGCCAGCTCCCGGTCGCGCCCTTCGAGAAGCAGGCGGACATCCCCGACCGCCTCTCGATACTGCTGCGAACTGCACAGATCCTTCTGACAAGGGCCGGCGCACCGTTTGATCTGGTACTCGAGACACGGACGACCCGCGCGGCGATAGACCTCGAAGACCTCGTCTGTACAGGTCCGCAATTGAAATTCCCGGTTGATCAGACGGACCGTCTTCTCCGCCAGTGAGGCTGGCAGAAAGGGACCAAAGTAGGCCGCCCCGTCCTTCTCGATCCGCCGGGTCCGGAAGATCCGCGGGAGAGGCTCGTGAATGGTCAGCTTGAGGTGGGGATAGGCCTTGTCATCCTTGAGCATCACGTTGTAGCGGGGCTTGTGCTCCTTGATGAGATTCGATTCCAGAATCAGTGCTTCGGCCTCGTTGTCGGTGACGATGATCTCAAAGTCGGCGATCCGCGAGACCAGTTCGAGCGTCTTGGCGTCCATCGCCCGGGAAGATTGAAAGTACTGGCGGACCCGCTGACGGAGACTCTTCGCCTTGCCGATATAGAGGATCTGGCCGCGGCGGTCCCGGTGGAGGTAGACCCCCGGGTCGACCGGCAGGCGCTTCAACTTCTCATCGATCGTCAGGCTCGGCGCGTTCCCTTCGACTCTCTTGTTCTTCTCTCCCATTCCCCCCTCCGGCAAATCCTCGTTCCCTCTCCTCCCGCCTGACGCCATTTTGCGATGCCCCTGCCCAAACGCGGGGATGGCACAGAGTATTCTACTCCCCCTCGCGAATCGAACCAAAAACGCCGGAGGCGGCTTGTGCCGAATCAAGCCGCTGGGCATAATTCAGCCATGAACTTTTCGCTGACCATTCCTTCTGATCGGGAGTTCGACGTCGTTGGATTCGGACTCAACGCGGTCGACCATCTGGTCACCATTCCGCGCTTTCCCTCTTTCAACACGAAGGTCCGCTTGACCAACCACCAGCAGATGTCTGGCGGGCAAGTCTCGTCGGCCATGGTCGGGATTCAGCGGTTGGGACTCCGTGCGGCCTATGTCGGAAAGGTCGGCTACGACAACGAAGGGCGGATGCTGATCGAGTCGCTCCAGGGAGAAGGAGTCGACTGTACCGGGGTCCTGATCGCCATGGGCGCGAAGACCCAGGGCGCCGTCATCATCATCGAGCAGTTCTCCGGAGAACGGACCATTCTCTGGTACCACGACGACCAGACCCGGATCGCCCCTGACGAACTGCGTCGAGACTGGATCACCCGGGGGCGCGTTCTCCATATCGACGGCTTCGATACCCAGGCGGCGATCGAGGCCTCCCGCTGGGCTCACGAAGCGGGCATGGTGGTAACGATCGATCTCGATACCGTCTACCCTGGAATCGACGAGCTGCTGCCGCATGTCGACTGCCTCATCACCTCCCAGGGGCTCGCCAACGAACTGGCCGGAACCATGGACGAACGGGCCGCGCTCCAGACACTCAATCGGCGCTATGGCTGCTATCTCGTCTCGATGACGCAGGGTTCCCGGGGCGCGCTCGCCTTCGTCGAGGGAGAGTTCATCGCCTCCTCCGCGTTTCGCCCTCCGGTCCTCAAGGACACGACTGGAGCGGGAGACGCCTTCCGGGCCGGATTCATCTACGGTCTCTGCAAGGGACTGACCATCGAAGAGACGATGCGCGCCGCCAACGCGGTGGCGGCCCTCCAGTGCCGTGAGATGGGGGCTCGGGATGGGCTCCCCTCCGAAGCGGAACTGAACGCCTTTCTGGCCTGACCCGCGAACCGCCACTCGCCCCATACGCCAAAGGAGATTCCAGATTGTTACGAGCAGGTATCGTCGGACTGCCCAATGTCGGCAAGTCGACTCTCTTCAACGCCTTGACCGCCGCCAAAGCGGAAGCGGCGAACTTTCCCTTCTGCACAATCGATCCCAACATTGGCACCGTCGAGGTGCCCGACCCGCGGCTGGACGAACTGGCCCGCCTCGTCAAACCGCAACGGGTCGTCCCGGCGGTCGTTGAGTTCGTCGACATCGCGGGCCTGGTCAAAGGGGCCTCCCAGGGCGAGGGGCTGGGCAACAAATTCCTGGCCAACATCCGCGAAACGGACGCGATCGTCCACGTCATCCGCTGCTTTGAAGACGCCGATGTCGTGCACGTCGCCGGCGAGATCGAC
>JBEIJP010000220.1:0-5491 GCA_040380245.1 Acidobacteriota bacterium
ACGTTGAGACGCGCCTTGACGCAGGCTTCCAGCAGCTGGACCAACTGCGGGGTCAGCGCGTTGAAGTCGAGCAGATCCTTGATCGTCAGGGGATCCGTTCCAAACCGGCGGATGGAGAGGACGGGGCCGTCGAGGGCGAGCGGCGGAATGATCGCGTTGACGCGGGATCCGTCCGCCAGCCGCGCGTCGACCATCGGCGAGGACTCATCGACCCGCCTTCCAATCCGGGAGACGATCCGATCGATGATCTGCATGAGATGCACATCGTCTCGAAACCGGACCTTGTCGACCTTCTCCAGTCGGCCCCGTCGCTCGACAAAGACGTTGTGCGGACCGTTGACGAGGATATCGGAGATCTGGCGGTCGGCCAGCAGCGGTTCAAGCGGTCCCAGACCAAAGAGCTCATGGATGACCGCGGTGGTGACCATCTCCCGCTCAAGCGCGTTGAGGGGGGTCGTCTCCTCCCGCAGCAGGAGCTCGATGACTCGTTTGACTTCGTTGCGGGCAGCCGTCGAGTCTGTCCGCTCCGTCTCCTCCAGCTTGCGCAGATCGAGACGATTGATCAACCGTCGATGCACTCGCTCGATGATCTCGTTCAACTCGTTCTGCTCGCGCTCTCCGGAAACCGGAGGCTTGTTGAGCTGGAGGTTCAATCGTTCTGTCAGTGCCATGCCTTCTCCCTATCGGGGGCTCTCGTGAGGTGGGTCACTCTTCCGGTGACCCAGCGTTCAATCGCTTCCAATGCAATCCATCCGGGCAGTTGCCTTGCCTATCGTCCTTCCCGCCGCGGGTCGAGGCCTTGCCTGCCGGGCTATGAGCCAGACCCTTCACTGGGACCGGCGGACGGTTTGGGATCTCCGAGGAGCCCCGTCAGGAGTCCCGTCAATCCACGCGCGGGCTTCTTCCCCTGTACCTGCGGATCCGTTACCGACCGCGACGCGTGCTGACTGCCGCGCCCTGTCAACTTGTCGGCAATCGTCTGGATATCCTGCACCACTCGCGATTGGGTCTTCGAGAGGACCAGCGGCTCTCCCACATTGATCGAGGCGATCACGGCGTGATAGTCGTTGGCAATCGTGGCGTAGACAGGCGTCTCCAGAACCTTCTCGACCTTTCGCACATCGAATTCGGGTGATTTGACAAAGCGGTTGATCACCAGTCGGATCCGATCCTGGCTGTAGCCAAAGAGCCGAAAGATGTCGAGCGCGCGCTTGGCGCTGCGGATCGCGGGGATGTCGAGGGTCATCAGAAGGATCAGGTCGTCGGCCGCGTCGAGCGCCGCTACGGTAATGTCGTTGAGGACCCGGGGAGGATCGATGACGACATAATCGGACTGCGCGCGCAGAAGCGTGATCGCCCGGGTGATATGCTCGACGCGGATGTCCTCCTCCTTGGTGATCTCAGTCGGGGCGGCGAGAAGAGAGAGGTACTTCGATCGCTGCGTCAGGTAGTTCCCAAGCAGCTGATCGTCCAACCGGTCGAAATTACGAACGACATCGTGAATGGAGTAGTTAGGCTCCAGTCCGAGATAGAGGGGCTGGTCGCCCGCCTGCAGATTGAGATCGATAATCGTCGAGCGCTTGCCTCCAGGGCGCGTCAACGTCGCCGCAAGGTTGGCGGCCAGGAAGGTCGTGCCGCAGCCTCCCTTGCTGGAGTAGACGGCGACCACCCGGCCCAGGGTCGACTCTTCGGGACGGTGCACCTCCCGCTCGACGCGCTCAAAGACCTTGGCGACCTCTCCCGAATCGAATGGTTGACGCAGGAAATCGATCGCGCCGCTGCGCAACGACTCCAGAATCAGGTCTGGAGAATGGTTCTCGCTGGAGCAGATGATGACCGTCGCCGGGAGTTCCTGCCGAATCCGCTGGACGAGCTGAAAGGAGTGGTGAGCATCCCCATTGAGCAGAACCAGCGCGACCTGGGGTCGGAGGCGGTTCATCTCCTCCAGCACTTGCGGCGCGTTGGGCAACTCCGCGACGATCGCCACCACCGACAGGTTGTGGCTGGCGCTGCGCAAGAGCACTCGCTCCTGCTGGGTCAGGCTCCGTCCCACAACTACCACTGAGATCGCATTTGGCACGGTCTTTCTCGTCCTTACTCCGCGTCACCCGCGGACTCACATCACCAGATCCAGCCCACTTGTGTCCTCACCAAAACGTCTCGCAACCGAAACGTCTCTCAGGGGGAAAGAGAGGGAGGGTCTGCAACGGTAGAATCGCCAGCGGTCCAGGAATGGCCTAAGGGGGATGGCTCGGCCATTCAAGGGGTTAGAGAGTGGGGAGCACTGAGCGCTCCCGTCAGATCGGCATCCGTTCTTCCCGGTCGGCAATCGGCCCTTCTCTCCTCACAGGAAGCCATCTTCCTGCCATCTTCCTGCCGTCTTCCTGCCATCTTTAGTCGACCTTCAGTCGATCTTCAGTCGACTTGCAGTCAACCTTCAGTCGACCTTCTTTTTCGTCCTGCGACCGCTTTTTTTCAGCCTCTTCGGCCCTGGTACGTTCTTCTATTGGGCTTTTTACACTCGACCAGTCTGAACCTCACCGAACTACCCATCGATTATATTCGTCTCCGAAACGAAACACCACTCCAAAAAAAGGCCTCCATTTGGGGGCAACCTGTCCCCATTTCGCCAGAACGGGGCGATTGGCGATCTCGCCCTCCAGCGTCATTGCAGCAACTGAGTCGCCATCGGAAGCCAGCTTCGCTGAAAGGAAGGGGCTGAGTCCGCCGGCAGGTTGGCGGGAGAGACGGGCTTCCCGCCCACAAAGAGTTCGCGGACAAAAGTTCCACGCAGGGTTCCATCGGAGCGGACCTCCTGCAGATAGAAGAGTCCGAAATTGGTCACTTGCAGCTGCAGCGCCGTAGGATTTCTGACCAGCTCGAGCGGGTTGAAGAGAAGCACCGGGATAATCGCGGGATGGGTATTGGGCGCTGGGTAAGACGGCGTCTTGAGATAGCGATACTGGTTCCACGCCGTATTGTCGACCACATCATTGACCCGGTAGCTCAGCGCGGTCAGACCTTCCTGAACCTGCTGATAGATCGTGGCATCGTTGACCGCGTAGACGGAGAGCATCTCCCCGACTTGAATCTCGCCACAGTACCCGAAGTTGGCGAGCAGCCCCGTCGGGAGTTCACTGAACGTGGCCCGGGGGCGGATCGTCAGATTGGCGATCCGGTAGTAGGTTCTCTGGAGAATCACTTCCTGGCCCATGATCGTCCGGACCCCGACATCTGCCAGCTGCGTCGTATCGCGCAATCCGGTCACCCAGGGGCCAGCCGCCCCCAGACTGTCGACAAAGGGGGGACCCAACCGGGACCCCGCGGCGAAGCGGGACCGGTAGTAGTCCCCGGGCTGGTTTGGCAAGGGGCTACTCAACCGGGCAGGATCTCCGACATATCGCACGACATTGCCCGATTGAAAGAAGGTGTCGGGCAGCAGCAGGGGGCGCCAGCACCCGCCGAGTCCCCCCGTCGCGGCATCGATCGGAAAGGTCGAGGCGATCGTGACCGATCGGATCGTTGGAGAGGAGAGACCGAGGAGCCCCGCGAATAGGAACGTCATCGGGAGGTCGGCCTCAATCCGCACTTGCGGGCTCTCGGGCGAGCCGACGAGGGTCACTTGCCCCGGATCAAGCACCAGGCGATTGGGGTTGGTGGCGGGATTGCCACCCGGTGTGTCGGCGAAGCGGCGAACCTGGTTGTAAGAGGCATAGAGAACAGACAGATCCTTGACGATCTGTTCCTGATGCGGCTGACCCGATCCAGGCTCGATCGTGGAGCGCAGCCCACTCGCCCCGGCCAGGGCGGCGGCGTCGACTCCATTCTGGAGCTGATGCCGGAGACTGAAGGCGTACCCAAGATCGATCGCCAGGGCCAGCGCCCCGATCAGAACCGTAATGAGGATCCCCGTCAGCGCGAGGATGGTTCCTCTCTCGCCGGTTGCTCGTCTGATCCGCTCGCCAGGCCTTGAGGTCAGCCCCCGAGGGAGGTCTCCTCTTCTTCTTCGACACATCATGTTCAATCGCCAACTTGTCATTCGGGATCTGCTGATCCGATGAGTCTCTGCCTCTTCAAAACCGGAACGCGGGACGCGACCTCTCCACGAGTCGTAGACTCACTCCGGCCGTTTCTGTCCATTGGCTGGGAGCGGAGCAGAGCCGGGAGCCCGCTTGTCCGGGCCAACCGGCCCAACGATTGCCGCGGGCGCCTCCGTGTCACTGGTCGCGGAGGAGGCGGTGGTGGCCTCCTTGGGAGGCGTGACAGGCGCAGAGGGCCGGGTGGGCGCCTTGGACTCTGTTCCAGTCGAGGGAGCCGTCACGGGAGAAGAAGACTCCGTCGGGGTCGCACGGACATTGTCCGGTCGGCGGGGCCCCGCATGGCCCGACTGGCCCTCGATCTTCGCACCTGGGCCACCTGGGGCCGCAGCTCCGGAGGCGCCAGGAGTCGGCGTGGTGGACGGTGGATCGCTCACCCCCGGCAGGCGGGGAAGCTGGTCCGGATTGAGCGGCTCGACAATCTTGACGGTGGCCAGAAAGAGGAGTTCCGTCTCGTTGCGCCGGAAACTGCGGCTCTTGAAGAGTTCGCCGATCAGAGGTATGTCCCCCAGCAACGGAAATTTCGCCAGGTTGACCTGCTCCGAGTTGTCGATCAGCCCGGCGAGAGCGAAGCTCTGCCCATCCCGCAGCTCGAGCGTCGTCTTCGCCCGCCGCACCCGCAGTCCGGGTATCGTGAACCCTGACAACTGAATCGCCGCGGTCAGGTCAAGACTGGAGACCTCGGGCTCGAGCTCGAGGCGGATGTGATTTTCGTCCAGAATTGTCGGCGTGAAGGAGAGCTTGACGCCAAACTCCTTGTAGATAATGGTCACCGCGCTCTGCCCCTGCGTGACCGCCTGGACAACGGGAATCGGAAACTCTCCCCCGGCGAGAAAGTTGGCCGTCTGACCATGCATCGCGATCAGGTTGGGCTCGGCGAGGTCGCGGAGCGCGCCCCGTGAATAGAGCGCATTGAGGAACCCCTGGATCACCGTACCGCCAACGATGCTGCCGACAAAGAGGTTGATGGCCGGGCTGGCCGTCACATCGAAGAGCGAACTGGCGCCCCCTCCCCGACCCGCGAGCGGCAGGTTGGTGAACTGGGCGGGACCGCTTGGATTGATGTAGGTTGGGAGACGTGTATTCTGAATCCCATAGGCCGGTGCGATCTGACGGAGCACCTGGCGGTTGACCTCGGCAATGCGGACCTGCAACTGGACCTGGGCGGCGTCGAGTACCGGACTCTTCAGCAGGTTGGTCACCTTGAGACCGGCCGCCTCGATGATCTTCTGGGCCTGTTCGGCCAGCTCTGGACGGGTCACCGTGCCGGAGAGCACTACCGAGTTGTTGGCCTGGCTCAGCTGGATATTCTCCTTGGGGAAGAGCATCTTGATCTGATTGTCGATGAGAGTCAGGTTGGCTTGCACATTGAGGTCGAAGACCACCATGCGAGG
>JBEIJP010000221.1:0-5483 GCA_040380245.1 Acidobacteriota bacterium
AGAACGCGTTCGCCGGGAGCGTCGAGCGTCTCCGGACGATCTGAAGAGCCAGGGGCCTGGGGGTCGTTGAGGCTCATGATGGGCTATATCCAATCGCTTCGAAACCAGCAGATGAGACAAGCATCGATGTCGCAAAGCAAAATCGATTATCGTTGATCTCTTCCCGGTCGCCAAGCGACCGGTAACATTCCGGATGTAAGCCAGAAGATCGATCGAGCGTTTCGATCCTGGTCAGGTAGAGATTCGGATGTGGGACCGGAAAGCCGAGCAACCCAGACGGTTCACGATTCAAGGTGTTCGCTCCTGGTAAGGGCCCGGTCTTCCCCGCCCCCCTACGACAATGGCCGGCTCCCATTGCGCTGACGATTCGAATCAAGTATTACTCTGTCGGAACTTATGTTCGGTTCCGGGGAGACAACAGTGGGAGCGGTCCCAGAGGGTTTCCCCTCCTTACCCCAACAACAGAACAGTCGAAGCCGGATCGATCTGCATGCCGAAACTCAATCTGAAAGAGCACATCACATCGAAACAGAAGAAGCAATCGTACGTCAACCAGATGTTCGTCAAGATCGCTCCCTTCTACGACTCCTTCACCGTCTTCTTCTCCTTTGGAATGGATCGTGGCTGGAAGCGGAAGCTTCTGGAGATGGTGGGATTGAAGGGAGATGAGTCGGTCCTGGATCTTGCTTGCGGCACCGGGGACATCACCTTCATGCTCGCCAGACAGCTGCCGAAAGGGTCGGCCGTCGGGCTCGACATCGTCCCCGAGATGATCGCGCTGGCCGAAAAGAAACGGATCAGCCAGGGCGTGACCAACTGTCGCTTCGAATGCGCCGACATCATGAAGATGCCCTTCCCGGATCAGTCCTTCGATCGGGTGACGTGCGGCTACGCGCTGCGCAATGTGCCCGACGTCGAGGAGGCCCTCCGGGAGATCCATCGCGTCCTCAAACCCGGCGGAACGTTCCATTCGCTCGATTTTGGCCACCCGTCCAACCGGCTCTACCGCTGGCTCTACCTCCACTACCTGATCGTCACCGGCTCGATCGCCGGGATCCTGCTCCACGGCGACGCCGACGTCTACCGCTACATCCCGGAGAGTCTCAAACTGTACCCCGGTCAGCAGCGCGTTGCCGAGATGATGGCGCGGCAAGGGTTCGAGAAGACCGGCTTCGAAGAGTTCGGCGGCGGGATCATGGCCATCAACTACGGGACCAGATCGGCCGGTTGAGCCCCCTCTACGGCAGCTGTCGCTCTCCGCACTCGCCCAATGAGCGGAACAACGCGCCAAGAACGTGGATCGCGGTTGCCTGTCAGCCACCCGCCGAAAGGAGTCCCCGCATGCGTTGGAGCTGGAGCCGGTCGGTCCTCCTTCTCACGTTCATCCTGTTGCCGACACCGTTCGCGAAGGCGCTGGCGCAAACGCCGGCGGGCTTTGCCGCTCAGTGGAACGAGGTGCGGGGGGAGTACCGGAGCTGGCTGCGCGAGTATGGTATTGTCGGGAGCAGCCTGGTGGTGCTCGACCGCGAGCGGGTGCTGACCGAGGAGTTCGCTGGCCAGGCCCGTCTGGAGAAGAACCAGGCGGTCGATCGCGAAACGATCTACCACTGGGCCTCGATCACCAAGACCATGACCGCGATCGCGATCATGCAGCTGCGAGACCGGGGAGAACTGCGGCTCGACGACTCGATCACCGACTACCTGCCCGAACTTCGCGCCATCCACAACCCACACGGGCCGATGCAGGCGATCACCCTGCGCCATCTCCTCACCCACAGCGCCGGTCTCCGCAACCCGACCTGGCCCTGGGGAGGCGACCGCCCCTGGCACCCCTTCGAGCCGAAGGAGTGGTCTCAACTCGTCGCCATGCTCCCCTACACCGAGATCCTCTTTCCCCCTGGGAGCCGCTTTCAGTACTCCAATCCCGGCATCCTCTTCCTCGGCAAGGTCATCGAGAAGGTGACCGGGGAGGACTACGAAGTCTACCTCGACAAGAACCTCTTCAAACCGCTGGAGATGTACCGCAGCTACTTCGATACCACGCCATACCATCTTCTGAAGCATCGCGCGGCCGGCTATTACCGCGAGAATGGCAAGCTGCGATCCGCCCCCTTCGACCCGGACACTGGCGTAACGGTCTCCAATGGCGGACTCAATGCCCCCGTGCCCGATATGATCCGCTATCTCCAGTTCCTGCTCGGTAATCCTCGTCACCAGGAACAGTACGACCTCGTGCTGAAGCGCTCCAGCCTGGAGGAGATGCTCATTCCCCAACTCCCCCTGCCGCCCCGCTCCATTCCCGAACAGGTCGGGACCCATCGTCGCGACAGTGTCGGATTGAGCTTCCTGCTCGAAGAGAACACCGGCTTCTCCCTCTTTGGCCACTATGGCGAGCAGGCTGGCTTCATCAGCCAGTTCCAGGTCTCCCCGGCGACGGGAACCGCCTACCTTGTCGTCTTCAACACCCACGGCAACCCGTCCGCCGGCGAAGAGGGGCCCGGCACCACCTATCGACTGGCCAGACTGCTCAAAGAACAGATCCTTGCGAAACTCTTCCCGCTCTTTCGCTGACCCCTCCCAGGACTGCGGCCTGCCTGGGTGCGCGGGCCTCCGGCCCGCCTGCTACGGCCCACGCACCTGTCGAGTCCTCATTTGAGAAGATCGCCGAGTTCCACCTTTGCCGGGCTGGACGGATCGGTCGTCCTGATCAGTGCGACAAGGTCGAGAACCTGCTGAAAGGTCAGGCGGGTCGCAACCTGGCCCTGACACCCTGAGGCGGGCAGTCGATCGACACCGAGGATCTCCCCTCGCAGATAGTTGCGCGAGACCGGCGGCATGGTCGAAGTATCGAAGACGCGCACCGACTTCTCGTCCTCGTCGCGCAGGATCCCGGTGACCGTCCCGCCGCTCACGAGCCGAACTGTGACCAGGGCGTGGCGTCCATCCGCGTCGGTGCGTGGCACGACAAGCCGGCGCAGAATCGAGGCCGGCGGCTCGCCGCTCAGGCGGGTCAGGTCTGAGGCCACCTTGCCTCCTCTTCCGTGGAGGGTGTGGCAAATCCGACAGTTCGAGAGGCTCGACGCATCGAAGAAGAGCTGCTCCCCGGCGCGCCAGTCTCCGACGAGCCCGCCCCCGGACTCCCCGGCGCGTGGCGAGACGCGGAGCTCGACGGTCGGAGCCGAGTTCGCCGCCTTCCCCGTGGCCACGGCTCCGCCTCCCCCGAAATGAGGGTCCACCCGGCCGTCGACACTGGCGGCCCGAACCTCGCGATTGACCGACAGGAGAAACGCGACCAGCTGCGCGACCTGTTCCCGACCCAGCCCTCTGCCAAAGGCCGGCATCGCCGTCCCGGGGATCCCTTCATTGATGATCCGCGTCAGCCGCTCCCGCGTGTAGTCCCGATCCCGAAGTCGCGGCGCCGTCCCGCCTACGCCGTCGGTCCCGTGGCAGTAGGCCATCCCGCACGAGCCGGCAAAGACCCGTCGCCCGGCGTTGATCAACTCTCCCGGCGACGGCTCCTGCTCGCGTCCCGCCCCGTTGACCAACCCGGCCACCGTCAGCGCCGCCGCCAGCGCGACTCCACGCCAGACTCGCATCCGTTCCTGAGGCAACCATCTGCGCATCGGTCCATCCTCTGAGAATTGGGACCCGCCGGGACAGCCCGCGGGCGACTATTTTTTGGGGAGCGCAAAGACCACCAGCGTCGAAGCCTTCTCCGGAAAGCTCTTCTCCGCATCCGGCCAGATCGTCGGAGCCAGTCCGCCGACCAGCGATCCCATCCCGGTCGGCACGGCGATGTACTGGCGGCCATCGACCGCGTAGCTCACCGGCGACCCCGTCACACTCGCCCCGGTGTTGAAGCCCCAGAGCTTCTTCCCCGTCGTCGCATCGAGCGCAAAGGCCTCTCCCATGACATCGCCCGAGAAGATCAGATCTCCCCCGGTCGAGAGCAGCGAGGCGACATTGAGATACCGTGTCTGGTACCGCCACTTTCGCTCCCCCGTCAGCGGGTCATACCCGTCGATATGGCCAGAGGCCGACTTCCCCTGCGGTGGAAGGAAGGTCATCGAACCGCCAAAGAGCGGCTGCCCCTCCTGCGGCTCCATCTTCTGCGGCTTGATCAGATTGCAGATCTCCCAGCCGATGTTGTACCAGAGCCCCGTCCGCGGACTGTAACTCGAATGATCCCAGTTCCGCCCGCCGGCGGCGCTTGGACAGACGTAGGTCTCCTTGTCTGGCGGCACCGGCTGCATTCCCACCGGACGACCATTCGCATCGACCCCCTTCAGCCAGGTCAGCTGATCGACGTGCGGATAGGCGTTGAGGTACTTCCCGGTCGCCCGGTCGAGTACCCAGGTGTACCCCCCTTTGTTGGCGTGCACCAGCAGTCGCTGCTTTTTTCCCGCTTTCTGATAGTCGATCAGGACACACTCATAGGCCGAGTCGAAGTCGTACATATCGTGCGGCACCTCCTGGTAGTGCCACTTCAACTTGCCCGTCTCCGGGTCGAGCGCGATGATCGAGTTTGAATAGAGGTTGTCGCCCTTGCGGTACTCGTCGTAGAAATCGGACGAGGGATTTCCAACGCCCCAGTAGAGCAGGTTCAGTTCGGGATCGTAGGAGCCGACCAGCCACGTCGGCGCTCCGCCATACTTGAGCATCCGCGGATCCCACGTCTCCGCGCCCGGCTCACCCGGCGCAGGGATCGTGTAGAAGCGCCAGAGATGCTTCCCGGTGGAGCCATCGAAAGCGTTGAGATAGCCCCGGTGCGCGTGCTCACCGCCCGTCACCCCCACCACCACCTTCTCGCGGACGACCAATGGCGCAGAGGTGATATTGCATCCGCACTGGCGCACGTCCTCAACCTCGACCTGCCAGATCTCCCGTCCCGTTTTGGCGTCGAGCGCGACGACGTGGTTGTCGATCGTGCCAAAATAGACGCGACCATGCCCGATCGCCAGTCCACGCGATCCCACCTGGTAGGGGAAAGAGAGGTTCGGTAGTTTGTAGTAGTACCGCCAGAGGATCTCTCCCGTCGCCGCGTTGAGCGCGAAGACCCGGTTCATCGGTCCCATCAGGTACATCACGCCGTCGGCGACGAGCGGAGTCGCGTTGAGGCCGCCCCGCAGCTCACCCGTCGGGAAGATCCAGGCCGGCGCCAGCCCGGCTACATTGGCCCGGTTGATCTGGTCGAGCGAGCTGTACCGATGGGCACTGTAGTTCCCCCCGTAACTCAGCCAATTCTGTGGCTCCCGATCGGAGTTGATCAACCGTTCCCAGGTCACCTCCTGACCACGCGCGACGCCTGCCAGCGACCAGAAGAAGAGCAGAAGCAACAGTCTTGTCGAAAGCTTCCGGGTGTACCTGTCTATATTCAAGATCATTTCGTCCTCTCTACCTGACCGCCTGAGAAGAAGGCTCTGGCGCGGGCGACTCGGACGATTTCACATGGTGCTGCCACTCGCGTTCGTCCGGTAATCCTG
>JBEIJP010000222.1:0-5467 GCA_040380245.1 Acidobacteriota bacterium
CGCGACATCAACAAAGGGAACCTGGCCTTCTACTCGGTCGACAGAGAGGTGGCGATCGGCCGCCAACTGGCCGCCGAGGTCGATCAGACCTCGCGACTGATCACCGATCCGGGAATCAACGAATTTGTCAACCGGATCGGGCAGAATCTGGTGGTCCATTCGGACGCCAAACTGCCCTTTACGATCAAGGTGATCGACGAACCAGAGATCAATGCCTTCGCCCTGCCCGGTGGATTCCTCTACATCAACCGCGGACTGCTCGAAGCAGCGGAGAACGAAGCTGAGGTCGCTGGCGTACTGGCCCACGAGATCGCCCACGTGACCGCGCGCCACGGCATTGAACAGGCCTCGAAGGGCGAGCTGCTCAACTATGCCTCGATCCCCCTGCTCTTTCTGGGGGGGTGGGGAGGCTACATTCTACAGCAGGTCGCGGAGATCGCCATTCCGCTGACGTTTCTCAAATTTTCACGGGGGGCGGAGCGCGAGGCGGATCGATTGGGTGCGCAGTATATGTGGGCCACTGGCTACGACCCGACCGCGCTCATCACCTTCTTCGAGAAGCTCCAGCAAGCCCATCAGAGTCGATCGGGGAAGATCTCCAAGATCTTCAGCACCCACCCGATGACAGAGGACCGCATCCGCGATGTTCGCGCATTGATCAGCCAGTTTCCGGATCGGGGAGAGTACCAGCTGAACAGCTCCGAGTACGCGGGGATTCGAGCGCGATTGACGGCGCTGAGTGCTGTGTCATCGGGCGCAGGCGGTCCGGGAGAGGGGGCGAATGGTCGTCCAACCCTTCGACGCAGACCTGCCGATGGGGGCGACCCACCGGACAGCCCGCCGACGGAGGAGCCATCGAGCGAGAGTCCAACGGAAGATCCAGCGAGACCAACGACGCGGCCGGTCCTCCGGCGTGGTGGGAGCGAGCCAGCTGGCTCGCCCCGAACCCCATCTGCCGAGGAGGTTCCCTCCTCAGCGCGGCCGTCCGTGCCGAATCCAACGAGCGGGAATGGGACACCTGGGCGTCCGGTGCTCAAACGGCACCCGGACTCCCAGGAGTAGGCTCACTGCCATTTCAGGAAAGGCGACGCGAGAGAAGGCAGGCCGCCCCGACCAGGCTGGCCTCGGCGGAGAGTTGGGGGGTGGCGAGCCGCCATCCCCTTCTCATTCCAGGGGGGATCCAGCGTTCCGCCTCGGTATGGATCTCGTCGAAGAAGGGTTTGAGGAGGGGCCCCACCTCTCCCCCGAAGAGAATCAGGGCGGGGTCGAGAAGAACTACCAGGTTGGCCACGGCCCGGCCCAGCCACTGACAGGCGCCACGAATGACCTGACGGGCGAGGGGATCTCCACCGCGTGCGGCTTGAAAGATGCGGGCGACGTCGACCATCGTAGAATCCGCGGCGAGGACTCCACCGAGAATCGAATCGGGCTGCCCGTTCCACTCTTCCAGGGAGCGCCGGGGATAGGAGGCCTCGCCGGCCTCGGCCGTCAGGCATCCGACCTTCTGGTATTCCGCCCGCAGGACTTCGCTCAGACTCATCCACCCAACCGAGCCGGCCTGCCCTTTGGCGCCGGCCAGGGGCAGCCCCCCGGCAAGGATCGCGGCATGGATCTGCTCCCCAATCGAGAGGTAGACCAGATCTGACTTTCCGCGGGCCCGACCCGCCCAGACCTCGCCCGCGGCCAGACAGTGGAGACGGGGAAAGAGGTGGATGGGGAGGGAATGGGGCGGCTTGCGATCGGCGCGTCCTCGCCGGATAGCCGCGGGCCGGGTGAGATCATATCCCGACTGGGCCAATCGATCGGTCAGCAACTGGATCAGGTCGACCCGGGTCCACCCTTTTCGGGAGAGTACGGACGGCTCCAGCGTCAACCGGGATGTCGCGGGATCGAGAGATCCGGCCACGGCGAGCCCCAGCGCGGGAAGGTAGGACTGTCCACGCTCCTGGGAAGAGGCGAGGGCGAGGACCATCTCGGCAAGGAGTCCGACTGCCTCCCGCGGGCTTCCCTCCGGAAGACGCTGCCCCTGGTCCGCGATCAGCCGTCCATCGGCATCGACCAATCCAACACGGAGAACCTCGCTCGTCACCTCCCCCACCAGCCAATACCGCGGGACTCCCGCCTCACCCGCTGTTCGTTGCGATGTCACGCTTTCGGGCATGCCCAGCCTCCTTTCCATTGACCCATTCATTGACCCAAAATGCCATTTTGACGCTGCCGTCATGTGCCCGTATTATACACACGTCTTTGCAATGCATTCGCGCCATCTGTCTAAGAAGGGCACGAGGGGCCTTCGGGCTTTCAAGCAGAAAGATTCGACAACTCTCCCCGTCCCCAACAAATGGTTCTCGATCACGTTACTTGTACCTTCTCTCATTGGAAACGGAAGAAGACCCTGATGAATATGCAACGATCCAGTTGGTTGATGGTCGGGCTGATGGCCCTTGTCCTGGCGCTGAGTAGCGGTTGTGGCTCCCCTCGTTCGGAAGAGAGAGCCCCCGAATCGTCGGTGGCGGAGAAGCAGACGGAAGGGGCCGCCTCCCCGGCGCCGACCACACCGCCAGCTTCCACACCGGATCCGGCGCTCCCTGGGCAAGCCATCTCGACCTCCACCGGACTGATCTACCAGGATGTGGTGATCGGCCAGGGACCAACCCCTCTGCTGGGACAACGAATGCGGATCCTCTACACTGGCCGCCTCAAAGAGAATGGACCACCGTTTGATCAAGGGACCTTCGACTATGACCCCATCAAGGATAAGACGATCCGGGGTTGGTTGATCGGCATTGCGGGGAGCAAGGAAGTGCCCCCGATGCGGGTGGGGGGGACCCGGAAGCTGACCATTCCGCCGCATCTTGGGTACGGAGGCCGGGAGATGCCCAATATCCCACCGAACTCGACGCTCCTCTTTGAAATCCAGTTGGCGCGAATCCTGTAGCGACCCTCTCCCTTGTTCCCCCCTGACCGGTGCAGAAAAGAGGGCGGGCACAGACGAGATCTGTGCCCTTACCGGCTCAGCGAATCTGCGAGAAAGCGGCGGGACGCAGAAAGACAGTCGTAATGTTGGAGACGGCCTCGGGGTCAGTCCAACCGGGTCGCCCCTTGATCCGCAGCCAATCGGGATGAGACCGGAAGATGTCCCAGGCCTTCTCTCTCGCGGCCATATCGTCGAAACCGATCAGATAGGTCAGGTTGGGCATCTCTCCCCCAAAGAGGGTTTCGCCGAAGAAGACCGGGGCAAAACCACAGGCACGAAAGATCCGGATCTCCTCCTGGTTGAACATGTCGATCTTCCGGCGGAGGCTGGTCGTGGTCGGCGATTCGTAGACACGAAGCTCGAAGAGGCGCGGGGGGCGGGTAGCGCTCGTCGGCGGGATCTCCAGGCGCGGGTGGCCGTCGAAGGCCCGCAGAACGGTCGACTGGTAGCGCACATAGGGGACCTGACCAGTCGCTTCGAGCGATTGGGTCGCCGCGGCGAGGGACCGGTCCTCGGACAAGCGAATGGAGAGCGCCTGCGCCTCCGCGAGTGACGGGTGGGACAGGAGCAGGACCAACGAGGGGCTGCGCATTCCGGAAAGCACTTGAAAGGCCCCGACGGGACCGACGCCAGCGCGTTGCAGCGCTGGCATGAGGTGCTGTTCGACATGGTCTGTCAGCCGACTGGGTTGAAGATCGTTGCGGAGGGTGTAGGTCCGCAGTTCGTAGTAGTGGGAGGAGGGGCGGGCCGCCCCGTCCTGTGGATGTTCCGTGCGCTGTTCCAATGTCTGCCCCTTTCCGGCCATCCGGCCGCCAAGCGTGGCCAGCAAGGCCCCGGTCAAGATCTCCCTGCGTTTCATTCTTCTTCTTTCTCCCTTCTTGCCCGGCCCAGCTTGGGCTGGCGGGCGGGGTCGAGCCGGCGTTCCGCCCACCGGGAGAGGCGGACAAAGGGCAGGCCCAACAGGTAGTAGAGCGCGGCCGCGAGGAGGCCGGCTCCAATGTAGTCGTAGTAGGTCGCGGCCAGCTGCCCATAGACCTTGGTCAATTCGACCATCGTGATAACCGAGACGATCGAAGAGTCCTTGAGGAGGGCGATAAAGTCGTTGGTCACCGGTGGGATGACCAGACGGGCCGCTTGCGGCAGCACGATATGTCCCAGAGTCTGAGCGCGGCTCATGCCGAGGGATAGCCCCGCCTCGAACTGCTCGCGGGGAATGGCGATGATGCCCGCCCGGTAGTTCTCCGCCTCATAGGCGGCATAGTTCATTCCCAGCCCAATGACCGCCGCCCAGAGGGGCGAGAAGCGAATGCCGATCGTCGGGAGGCCATAATAGATCAGGTAGAGTTGGATGAGGAGGGGAGTTCCGCGGAAGAGTTCGATGTAGGCGCGGGCGAGCCAGGAGAGCGGCCGGGGACCGTACAAGTTGCCCAGTGCCAGTCCGAGACCGAGAGCCATGGCCAGGGCCATCCCGAGGATCGAAAGGGCGAGGGTCATCGGCACTCCCTGAAGCAGCATCGGGCCAAGATATCGGATGACTTGGCTGCCCCTTTCCCGCCATCCCGGTTCAGAAGAGGCGGGGGCGGCGACCTCGGCGACCATCCCACTTATGCCTTGTCTACCTGGAGAAGGGACGGGCGAACCTGGCGTGGAGGAGATCATCGAGCGGAACAACCGGTCGGTCTCCTCGTTCCAGATCTCCCACTTCCGGTAGATCCGCTCCAGTTGGCCCGTTCGGATCAGGTCCCGCAGGGCGGCGTCGACCTCGCGGCGCAGTTGTGTGTCCGCCGGGCGAAGCCCGATCCCGTAGCGAACTTCCGCGATGGGTGGCCCCGCCAATCGCAATCGCGGGTTGGGTCGGCTGTAGTAGACCGCGATCGGCCAGTCCATGAGCACGGCGTCGAGACGCCCGATGGCCAGGTCGTCGTAGGCGTTGTTCTGATTCTCGTAGGTGCGAAGATCGACCCCCCCAAGCCGTTCAAGAATGCGCTGTGCCTCAGTGAACTTGAGTGTCCCGACGATTCGCCCGCGCAGATCGGGCAAGCCGGCGATCCTCGACTCCCCGACGCGAACGCTGAGCTGCTCCCCACAGGCATAGTAGGGGATCGAAAAGTCGACGCGCTGGCGACGGTCGTCAGTGATCTCAAGCCCATTGACTACCAGGTCGTAAGATCCGCGCAACAACCCCGGGATCAAGCCATCCCACTGGTTCTGGACAAAGACGGGGTCGCGACCGAGGCGTTGCCCGAGCGCGGCCATCAGATCGACCTCGAAGCCGGTGAGACGCTGGGGATTGGATGGATCGGGAAGGAGGTAGGGGGCGCCTCCCTCGGCGTCTCCACCCCAGCGTATGATCGGGCGTGGGGCTGGCGGCGTCGGTTGAGCGGCGAGATCTCCCCCGGGTATTGTCCAGAGAAGCAGGAGCGGCAGGAGCCATCGCCAATGGCCCTGGCGCTCTCCGGCGGGCCTCACAGGTACCTCCGCAGGAATGCC
>JBEIJP010000223.1:0-5453 GCA_040380245.1 Acidobacteriota bacterium
GGGTCATCACCTATGGCCTCCGGGCGCAGGCCGAGGTCTCGGCGGGCGAGGTACGCCTCCTGCCGGACACCTTCGGGTCCCGGTTCGTCGTGCGCCGTGGCCGCGATCCCCTTGGGGAGATCCGGCTGCAAGTGCCCGGAGAGCACAATGTCAGCAACGCCCTCGCCGCGGTCGCGATCGGACTCGAGCTCGAAATGACCTTCGACCAGATTCGCGAAGGGATCGAAGCCTACAACGGCACCGAGCGCCGCTTCCAGATCAAGGGCCTGGTGGGGGAAGGACCTGCCAGCATTCTGGTCGTCGATGATTACGGCCATCACCCGACCGAGATCCGCGCCACCCTCGCGGCGGCCAAGACGAGCGGACGTCGGCTGGTCGTCCTCTTTCAACCCCACCGCTACACCCGCACGCAGGCCCTCTTCGATGAGTTCGCCCGATCCTTCTACGACGCCGAGGTGGTTCTGCTGACGGACATCTACGCGGCAAGCGAAGACCCGATCCCGGGCGTCAGCGCCGAACGACTGGCCCACGAGATCGAGCGCTACGGCCATCGACAAGCCAGCTATGCCGGTTCCCTCGAGGCCGCCGGCGCGCGCCTCCGTCAGCTCATCGCCCCGGGGGACTTGGTCCTGACCCTGGGGGCGGGCAGCGTCTGGCGTTGCGGTGAGGAGCTGCTCGAAGCGTTGAGGCAGCCCTCCCGTCCAGCGCCCATCGTGGACGAATCGACCGACCATCAAGGGGAGGACCACTGATGAAACTCCCTCGGGAACGAGAGCGCGAACCTGTGCGGCCATCCACCAACCCGACGCGAACGCGGGGCGGCACCGCCAAACCGAAGCTTCCTCCGGACGATTCCGACCTCGCGCGTGCGGAGCGACTCGCCCTGCGGGCCGCGGCGCGCGCGCCAGTTCCCCGCCGGACGACGCGTGGCCCGGCGACAGCTCGCTCGACGCCGGCGAGGTCGACCGCCGCCTCCCCGCCCCCACGTCAGCCCTGGCTGCCCTTCGGCGGAGGCGGCAGCGGCCGGGCGCGTCTTCGCCCAGAGTTGTTGACTCGCCGCCTGCTCCACGTCGGCATGGCCGTGCTGGCCCTGCTGCTTCTGTTCGGTGCGGGGATGGTCGTCTATCAACTCTCCAGCGGATTCCGCCTCTTCGCCCTCCAGAAGATCGATGTCCGGGGCGCTCAGCTCCTCACCCGGGAGGAGATCGAAGCGACGGTCCGCGAACTCCTCCAGGAAGGCGTCCTGCGCGCCGATCTGGACCAGATTCGGCAGCGGCTCCGCCGCCAGGAACTGATCGAGGATGTCGAGGTGACACGCCTCCTCCCGGACACCATCCGCCTGGTCGTGCGCGAGCGCGTGCCGGTGGCACTGGTCCGGCGCACCGATGGCAGCATCGTCTGCGTCGACCGCAATGGAGTCCTCTTTGGCCGGGCCAGTCTCTACAAGCAGCGGCCGCTGCCCCCTCTCATCACCGGACTGCGTGAGCCCGATGCCCCGGCATCTGAAGCCGCCAACCGCCCCCTGGCCTCAGTCGCCGCCGAGCCGCTTGGGGCCGATGCGCCGCTCACCCCGCTGACGGAGGGCGCCCTCGCCTCAACCGAGGCCTCGAGCCAGGATCCATCCGGCTTCAACCGCCGATGCGTCGAGACCTACCTGCGACTCCTCGCGGAACTCGACCAGGGCTTTCCCGCCCTCTCGACGCGCCTCGACGAGGTCCAGTTCGACGAGTTCGATGAGGTCCGCGTCATTCTCTCGGAATCGAGGACCATCGTCTACCTCGGCCGCGAGGACTATCGCCAGCGGCTCAATGCCGCGCTCGATGTCCTGGACGCGGTCGCCCGGCGCGACCTCGAGACCCTGCAGCTGCTTCGGCTCGACGATGCCGAGCGGCTGCTTGCCGGAGCCCGTATCGCTTATCTCAACACCAAGGTTCCCCGGCGGATCGTCGTGGGACTCAGCAACTAACCGGTCATTGGGCCACCCATACGGTTCCTCTACGGGGCTGGAACCGGTTGGCGCTTGACGAGAAGGGACAGTATGCCAAAGGCACAGACACCCCAGGTCGATCCTGTCGTCGGTCTCGATATCGGCACCTCCTGCGTCCGTGTCGTCATCGCGGAGGTCCACGACGGTCAACTCGAGATCATTGGCATCGGGGAAGCGGAATCGCGCGGCTTGCGCAAGGGGGTCATCAGCAAGCCCGATTACGCGGTCGAATCGATCAAGCGGGCGGTCGAGGCCGCCGAGCGAATGGCTGGACTGACCGTTCGCGAACTCTACGTCGGACTGGCCGGGGCTCAACTCCGCGGCGAGAACCACCAGGGTCGCATCGCCATCCCCGGCCGCCAACGTGAGATCACGCGCGAGGATATCGAGCGCGTCATCGAGACGGCCTGCGCCATCTCCCTCCCCGCCGGTCGTGAGATCGCCGATGTGCTCCCGCAGGAGTACACGGTCGACGATCAGGATGGCATCGATGATCCCCTCGGCATGCTCGGGTCCCGCCTGGCGGTCTCCGTGCACCTGCTGACCAGCCCCGTCGCCGCCAAGCAGAACGTCATCACCAGCGTCAACCGTGCCGGATTCCACGTCGCCGACGTCTACCTTGCCCATCTCGCCGCGGCCGAGGCGGTCCTCTCCGAGGACGATCGGGAGTACGGCTCAGCCGTCGTCAACATCGGCGCCGAGACGACCAGCCTGGCCATCTACCAGCGTGGCGCTGTCTGGCACTCCGCCGTCTTTCCCCTGGGGGGGACGCACTTCACCAACGACATCGCCGTCGGGCTGCGCACACCGATCCCGGAAGCGGAGCGGATCAAACGTCAGGAGGGCTGCGCCTCCCGGACACTCCTCACCCCGGAAGAGGCGGCCGAGACGGTCGATGTTCCGATCCTCGGCGGCCGGACTCCCCGGGTCGTCTCCCGGCAGATTCTCTGCGATATCCTCGAACCCCGTGCCGAGGAGGTCCTCGCCCACGTTCAGGCCGAGATTCAACGGGCGGGCTTCGATCGCCAGTTGTCCAGTGGCATCGTTCTGACGGGCGGGGGCTCGCTGCTCCACGGCATGAGCGAAGTGGCGGAGCAGGTCTTCAACGCCCCAATCCGGCTTGGGATTCCCGACGGGCTGACCACGTTCGGGGAGGACTTCGCCCCACCCGCGCTGGCCGGGGCGATTGGCCTGGCCGCCTATGGCGTTCGACATGAACTGGCCGCCCAGGCCACCAGCGCCGGAGACCCCCGCCCCAGACACACACGAGGCGCTCCTGACTGGAAAGATCGCGTTCGCGCCTTCTTTGGGATTCGACCCTGAGGAAGGTTATGGTACAGTTCCGGTGGTAACACCACGGAATTGATCTCGATGGCACACACCTCGACCCCCGTTTTGCCCCCCCATTAGTCAAGAGGGCAGGGGAGCGGGACGACTGGAGGCACAGATGACGACAGAAGATCGGACGGCCCTGACCTTTACCTTCGGCGATGAACCGCCTTCGGCGGGCGCCCGCATCAAGGTGATCGGTGTTGGAGGCAGCGGTGGCAACGCTGTCAACCACATGATCGAGTCCCGCATCGAAGGCGTTGAATTCCTCGTCGCCAATACAGACCTCCAGGCCCTCAAGCGATCCCAGGCGCCAGTCAAACTGCAACTGGGCGCCAAGTTGACCCGCGGCCTGGGCGCCGGCGCCAACCCAGAGATTGGCCGCGAAGCCGCGCTCGAAGACACGGAGAAGATCATCGAGGCACTCGAAGGGGCCGATATGGTCTTCGTTACCGTCGGTCTTGGCGGGGGAACTGGAACAGGCGCCGCCCCCATCATCGCCTCCCTCGCCGCGGAACTCGACGCCCTCACCGTGGCCGTCGTTACCAAGCCCTTTCCTTTCGAGGGCCGCCACCGCCTGCGCCAGGCCGAAGCCGGTCTCGAAGAGCTCCGCTCGGTCGTCGACACCCTCATCACCATTCCCAACGAGAAGCTGCTCCATGCCGCCAATCGCAATATGTCCCTCGGCGACGCTTTTCTGATGGCCGATGAAGTGCTCCGCCAGGCCGTCCAGGGCATCTCCGACCTGATCACCATCCCCGGCTTCATCAATGTCGATTTTGCCGATGTCCGGACGGTCATGAAGGGAATGGGCATTGCCCTCATGGGGACTGGTCAGGCGACGGGCGAACATCGAGCCCTCGAAGCCACCCAGCGGGCCATCTCAAGCCCCCTCCTTGAAGAGGCCTCGATCAATGGCGCTCGTGGCGTGCTCGTCAATATCACTGGTGGATCCGACCTGACCCTCTTTGAGGTCGACGAAGCCATGCGCGTCATTCACGACGCTGTCGATCCCGATGCCAACATCATCTTCGGGACCGTACCAAACGACGGGATGGCCAACGCCATGAAGATGACCGTCATCGCGACCGGGTTTCCCCCGGACGCCCTCGGAGCCCTCCCCGATCGCCAGCCCCGCGCGGCGACCCAGTTTCCTCGTTCCAGTAGCGGAACGGTCCACTCCCTGTCGCCGGATCGGTCCGAACTCTAGGACCTCGATGTACCCACCTTTATCCGAAAAAAAGCGGATTGAGGCGCCACGTCGGTCGCAGAGTCGTGCTGCGACCGACTCTCCACTCTCGGTCGCGATTGACGAATGGTCCTGCCGCGCGGTCCTCGTTCAAATCGTCCAATCGCCGGGTGCCCACTTGCGGAGAGCGACCAAGTAAGGTAGATTACCACTCATCAACGAGTCTTTTGTGGCGCAGCGCCCGGTACCCGTCTATCAGGCAGGGAGGCGAACCCGGTCAGAGACCATTCTGCTCCGGTGACTTCCTCCTCCACACCTGCTTCGCCCTGGGAACCTCCTGACTCTCCCTGTAGCTACCCGCAAGGGATGGAATCAAAAGGGGGATGGACTGAATGTCACTCCGCCGTGGTGGACCTCTGATCTTCCACCCGCGGGCGTTTTGCCTGGAGTGATCTCCGAAAACCCGTTGACACAGGAATGTCCGTATCGCAGTGTCAGCCAGCCCACTCTGCCCGGCTGTCCCGTCGGTCGCAATTCGCCGACCCACGCCGCAGAGGTCCGGGAACGGCCCCAGACCTGCGCCCAGCTCTCCCTCGGGAGACCGACCCGCTCGCACAGCGTGCCCGGGCTCGCCACATTCCTACCAGGCTCTTTACCCCGAAACCACCGCAACGACCCAAACGAAGGAGAAGAGACGTGAACCGAAAATTGATCCGAACCACGCTGGCGGAAGTCAAGGAGCGTGAACAACTCGCTCAAACACCGCCTCCTCCCCGCCGTGCCCCCGAGCCCCCCCCACCGCCTCCCAGCCCGGCTCCGCAGAGCCAGGCCTCTGCCCCGGGTCAGCCCAAGAAGAAGATCCCACCCGAGCAGACCAATGCCGAAAGCTTCTACTACAAGAAGCAGATGGACGCCCATACCCCGATGGTGATCGTCCTCCAGGACAAC
>JBEIJP010000224.1:0-5424 GCA_040380245.1 Acidobacteriota bacterium
CCGAAGATCAGGCTCAGCCCGAAGCAGAGCCCGCCCTGGATCCCCGAGGCGAGGGAGCTGCGGTAGGCTCCCTCAGCCGTCCCGAGAAGATAGCCCCCGTCGACCCAGGTCGCCGTCATCGTCATCGTCGCCAGCCAGAGCGGCATGGCCCGCCCGGCGACGAGCAGCTCGGCGGGCGTCCCCTCGCGCGCCCGTCGGGTGGCCATCCATCCCAGCAACAGAAAGCTGCCATACAGTGCCGTCAATGCCATCCAGACCATCACACCCACTCTCTCTCAGGAAGCCTGCGCCGCGGAGCCGCCCCGCCTCCGCCAGCGCGTCCGACGGGGGAGCCGGGCACTCCAGCGCTCCGCCCAGGTGGCTCGTCGCAGCGCGTCGAGGAGCGTTCGGACCTGCCGCGCCTCCTCGTCGGTCAGCGGTTGATGCCCAAACCGTGTCTGGTGATAGAGCGCGGTCAGCTGGGCAACCTCCGGCAGCCCGACCTGCCGGGCAAACTCGCGCGGCGTCTGGTGCGGGGCACGGGAGTAGCCCCGACGCCGCAGCAACTGCAACATCTCCCTGTAAAATTGGAGCGCGGCCGTGCTCGGATCGGTACGCAACCGCCTTCCCAGCCGCCAGTCGCGACCGGCGCGCCAGCCGCGGAAGAGCCCAATCCCGCCCAGCAGCGCCAGCGCGAGACTCCCCCAGAAGAGGGCCCCGCCGGCCCATCCGGGCCATCCCGCGCGAGGCGGGCCCGGCCGTCGCCCGTCGCGCGCCTCCTCGCCCGCTCCCTGCTCCGGCCCCGGCTCGCCCTCCCGCCAGTTCTCCCACCATTCGAGCCAGCGGGACGAGCGCTCCCCCCACCAACCCAGGGTCTCCTCATGGTTCGAGGTCAGCCACCGCCGGATCCCCGCCGCCAGCGTCAGCTGATGGGTCGTGTCGAAGCCGATGACGTGCTCCATCCACGCCATCTCGATCGTCTCCCGCCACTTTCGCAGCGTGGCCTGCCACCCATCCCCGTACTGGCTGAGCCCGGCGGGAGGCGTCGGATCGAAGGCCACCCAGCCTGCCCGCGGAAAATGGACCTCAACCCACGAATGGGCGTCCGATTGGCGCACGGTGTAGAAGTCGGCCGACGAGTTGTACTCCCCCATCTGAAACCCGTTGACCAGTCGCGACGGAATCCCCACCGAGCGCAGCAGCAGCACCATCGCCGAGGCAAAGTATTCGCAATGCCCCTGGCGGACGTGGAAGAGAAAGTCCGCCACCGGGTCTCCAGCCTCTTCCCGGGTCAGATCGAGCGTGTAGCCGTAACTGTTCCGCAGATGGCGCTCGAGGCGCGTCGCCTGGTCGTACCTCGTCGTCGCGCCGCGTACGACCTGCCGGGCCAGCGCGGGAATCCGCGGATCGTGACCGTCGGGAAGCTGCAGGTAGCGCTGCCGCTGGTCCGCAGAAAGAGAGAGAGAGTCCTCGCGCTCCTCATCGGCGCGCAGCTGCTCGGGGCTCGGTCGCTGCGTGTCGGAATAGACGCGATACTCCAGCTTGCGGGTCGGATGGGGCTCGGTCCACAGCCCGTCGGCGCTGTCCCGAAAGAGCCAGTTGAGGCCGAGCACAAACATCGTCCGCGGGGCGGCGAAGACGGTCTGGACCGTCAGCGGCTCCAGAAGGAACCGCTGTTCCGTCACCCCTTGCGGAGCAAATCGGGCATCGATGGCATAGGCGTTCTCGGTCTTGCGCAGGGCGAGCGTCCGCCCGCCGGTATGGCTCCACGTCTGCCCGTCGTAATGGTCGAGCGTCACACCGCGCCAGGAGAGGCGCTGCGCCGCCTCGCGGCCCGGAAAGCGGACCCGGACCCGCATGACCACCTCCGGATTGAGCTTGATCTGCGCCACTTCGCCGAGCCGAACCTGCTCCGAGAATCCCGACAGCGCCTCCGCCGCGAGGATTCCACCGCGCGGCGCCTGTCGCGAGAGCCGGGGCATCGTCAGGAAGAAGGGGATCGCCAGGCAGAAGATCGCCACCAGGAGCAAGGTCGTCAAACTGCCCAAACTGCGCCAGCGCGGCTCGACCCTCCGCCCCAGCCCGCGACGCTGAATCCGCCGATAGCGCAGCGGCCCCGCTCCCTCCCTTCCCGTCATCTGGAGTGACCGGCTCGCGAAGGCCGTCTCGGAGCGGCGAATCTCGAGGGCGATCAACGTCAGAATCGCCATCATCAGGTAGGCGATCAGGACCAGAACGAACGACGACTCCGCCACCATCCCCAGCGCGAGCAGCAGCTGCCCGAACGAGACGAGGTAGAGCCAGAGCCAGTCGCTCGTCCGCTTGCGCTGGAGCAGCTTGAAGGCGCCCGCCAGCAGGATGAAGTGGATGATCACCTGCAACGGGGAGAGTTCGAGGACCCGCCACTCGATGATCACCACGGGAATCCAGGCGAAGACCAGCCCGTTGGCCAGCCCTCTCGAGAGTGCCCATTTGATCACTCCCCGGTCGATCAGCCACGCCACTCCGAGAACCGCCAGAAAGAGGAAGATCGAGAGCGGGTGGAGCTGGCGCGTCGCCACCAGGGCGAAGAAGGAGGTCCCGATCAACCCGTACGAGGCGAGATGAAAGAATCGATCGAAGGTCATCCCACGGCCTTCCCTTCCAGGCCCTCTGCCGTCGACATGGGCTGGCGCGGAGCCATCTGCGCCGGAAAGAGTTCGTCCAGCTCGAGCGGCTGCAGATTGCGCGCTCTGGGCCAGACCGCGCGCGGAGCGGAGGCGACCAGCAGCACGGCCCCGTCCGACGACAGCGAGTTTGCCAGCCACTCGCCCCGCTCCGCGCCATCCCGTTCCGCGCGACGAGCCGCCGCCGGTCTGGCCCGGGGGAGACGGGCGAGGTGATCGAGCAGGGCATGCTCGTGGGTCGCGCCGCGCCCAAAGGCCGACGCCCACCCGTCCGTGACGAGCCGCACCTCGGCGTCGGCGGCGACCAGCGTCTCGAGCAGGCTGGCCGTCAAGCCAATCGCCCGCTCGTAACGATCCTCCGACTCCTGGTCCTCCAGGTCGAGCAGCAGGGTTACCCGCCAATCGTCCTCGCGCGTGAAGTCGCGCACCATCAGCTGGTCTGTCCGCGCCGTCGCCTTCCAGTCGATCGGCTGCTCCCGGTCCGTCTGCTGCAGCGGTCGAATCAGGTAGAGGTCGCTTCCCCTTCCTTTCAACCGGCTCTCTTTCCGGCCCAGGTCGAAGGGGAGAGACTGCCCAGGACCCACCAGGGGACGGGTCGCCGGCAGGATTACCAGCTCGTGCCCGCCGACGCCGAGCGCCATTCGCCTCCAGTGTTCGAGAAATCCGAACGGAAAGCGTGTCGCCAGTCGAACTCCCCGCCAATGGTAGACCCCACGACGCGCGAACCGCCGGAAGACCTGCCCCCGCAGCTCCGTTCGGCGCGGCAAGAGCGGCACGTAGAGAAGATCGACGACCTCTTCCCGCTCCTCTCCCGGCGCGACTTCCAGCGCCGAGAGCAGCAGCGAGACCACCGGCAGCACCCAGCGCCGATTCTCCAGCGCCAGATCGAGCGCGACCTCTTCGCCCGCCATCATCCGGTCGGGATGGCGAAGCGTCACCTCGACCCCCTGCAGCACCCAGCGCGAGCCCAGCAGGGCGACAAAGCCCGTCGACAGCATGATCGAAAAGAGAAGATAGATCAGATTGTTGCCGCTCGTCAGCGAGAGAACGGCCAGAAGAAGCAGCAGGGAGAGGAAGAGAAGGCCGACCAGCGGAACGTGGACCACATACCCGGGGCGCAGGGCCCTCCGCCGCCCCACGGGGGGGCGCCACCACCGCACCGCCCGCGACCAGCGACCCGGCCTGCCTGGTTCCGTTGCTTGTCGAGCCATGACCGGCCTGCTCCCCTCTTGCCCACTCCGGGCCTCGGACGCGATCAGAGCGGAACCGGGACGGACTGGACGATCTCGTCCAGGATCTCCTCGGCCTCGTCGAAGACCGTCTTCCTGTCAGGGCCGCGCCGCCCCTGCCCCTGCTGGGTCGGGAGGAAGCGTGACGCCACCACCACCCGGTGGCCAAAGACCGGCAGGACCAGCCGCTTCAGATCGTCCGCGACGCAATAGTCTCGCCCCTGACTGAAAGCAAGCGCCTGCGCCGCCCGGTAGAGCGTCAGGGAGCCGCGCGGGCTCACCCCAAGGTCGAGCTGCTCCGCTTGCCGGGTCGCCTCGACGATCGCCATGAGGTAGTCGACCAGGACCTCCTCGACGCGTACCTCGCGCACCCGCCCCTGCAACTCGCGCAGCTCCTCCGCCCGCATCACCGGCGCGACATCCTCCAAAGGGTGCCGGCGGGACTGCTGGCGCAGAATCTCCGTCTCCTCCTGCCGCGACGGATAGCCCATCCGGATGCGCATCATGAAGCGGTCGAGCTGCGATTCCGGCAGCGGGTAGGTCCCGAAATGCTCGATCGGATTCTGGGTCGCCAGGACCAGGAAGGGGCTCGGCAGATCGTAGGTCCGCCCTTCGACGGTCACCCGACCCTCCGCCATCGCTTCGAGCAGGCTGCTCTGCGTCTTCGGCGTCGTCCGGTTGATCTCGTCGGCGAGGATGACATTGGCGAAGATCGGTCCCGGCTTGAACTCGAACTCGCCGAACTGTCGCTGGAAGACAGTCACACCGATGATGTCGGAGGGCAGCAGGTCGCTGGTAAACTGGATGCGCTGAAAGCTGCCGTCAAGACTGCGCGCAATCGCCTGCGCCAGCGTCGTCTTCCCGACCCCGGGCACATCCTCGACCAGCAGGTGACCTCCCGCCAGCAGCGTGACGACCGCCATCTCGACCGCCTCCGCCTTGCCGCGGATCACGCTCTCGATCGATTGGCGCAACTGGTTCAGCTGATTCAACTGGTCCAATCCCACACTACGCAAACGGAGGGGCCTCACGGAAGAAGGAGACGGTTACGGGAAGGGGCAGAGAGGCGGCCTCCCGCCTTCCCCGGGCACAGGCGGGATACCGGTCTCCCACCCGTTCGCGACAATACCACAAGCCCGACGCGAAACAAACGGCCCCCCCTCTCCAGCCGTCAGTAGCCGAGGGCTTTTGCAAAGTCGATCAAGACCGATTTGGGTTGACAAAACAGAGAGGAGGCCGACATCTGAGTAACCCCTCAAACAAACGTCTCGTAGTTGGACCACAGTCTGTTGACGCGAGAGACAAGCAGGAGGGTCATCTCAGTTTCCGCCCTGAAGGGGCGGCGCATACCAGCCCAGGGTGCAACCCTGGGTATCCAACCCTGGGTATCCAACCCTGGGTATCCAACCCTGGGTATCCGAGGCCCCCCAATCAGGCGTTCTGCCAAGGTACAGCAGGAACGCCGCAACGGGTAGGATTGGGCAGACGCCCTCTATTCAAGAATATGCGGCGTTCCTTCAGAACGCCGGGGGATGCCGTTGACGGTACCC
>JBEIJP010000225.1:0-5404 GCA_040380245.1 Acidobacteriota bacterium
AGTCTACGGATACTTTTTCTACCACGTCGGCTGGCAGACACTGCTGACCGACTGCCATCTCTTCTACACTCACCTTCCCAAGTCACTGCTGCTCTACAACGCGCGGCGATCAGGATTCGATCGTCCTTTTCTCTCCCTGCTGCAAGTGGCAGGAGGGGGGCTGGTGCTGGGAGTGGCCTTGCTGCTCATGGCTGCCGTGACAGATCTGCGCTGGTTCTTCCGGAATGGAAGACACTATGCCTTGGGTCTGCTCCTGTTGGGGCTGGGAGTCGGAGGGATCTACCTGGCGAGTCGCGGGCAGTGGGACGGCAGCCCACTCCGCTTTCTGCCGGTGGTGCTGCTGGGTTTCGGGGTGGCGGGTTGGCGTGGAATGGTACGAGGCGACAGGCGCGGACCTGTCTTCATTCTGTTGGCCGTCTATGGACTCGCCGTGCTGGCGCGGGTTGCCCTGCGGGTTCCGAGTGGGGGCGCTTTCGGGGGCTTCTTCCTCCCGGTCCCCCTGGTTCTCTTCTGCTACGGATGGTTGGTCAGCTGGCCGGCCTGGCTGGTCGCCAGGATCGAAGGGAGGGCACGAGAGCGGGGGGGCAGGGTTGCCGCGTGGGCGATGGCGCTGCTTCTGCTGGCGATGGCGGCGGTCCACGGACATCGGTACCGACGTCTCTACGCCTTTCCGATCGAGACAGCCCGAGGGGACTTTTACGCCCCCCCTTCGACGGGGCCTGCCCTGGCGCAGGCCCTCGCCTTCCTCGAGCGGGAGACCTCGCCGGGGGATCCGATCCTGGTTCTGCCCGAGGGCACTGAATTGGCCTTTCTGACGGGGCGACGAATGCCTCTCAGGCACCAGATCTTCCTGCCGGAACTGATGGGGCCCGCAGAAGAGCGGACGATGCTGCGTTCCCTCGAACGGTCGCCGGTCGAATATCTCTTTCTGGTCAACCGTCCGATGCGTGAATTTGGGGCGGTGGCGTTTGGCAGGGACTTCTATCGTCCCTTTGGCGACTGGATCGAGACACACTATCGTCGGGTGGCGACTTTTGGAGAGGGGGCGAATCCCACTGCCCAGATTGGGGACCCAGCCTTCTTCATCCACGTCTATCGGTGGTCCGGGCCCCTCCCGTCCCTCAATGATCCTTCACCTGCGAGCGGGAGAAGAGAAATCCTGCCGCCAACAGGCTGAGAAGCAGTCCTTCCCCGAGCAGCACCTCCCGCAGCGGAAGATACTCCACCATGAAGGCCGTGAAGAGGCTTCCAATCGGCATTCCCCCTCGGAAAGCGACGACGAAGATACTGGTGACGCGGCCCCGCATCTCGTCGGTAACCAGCAATTGGACCAGTGAAGTCGTCAGGGAGAAGACGCACATCATGAAGACGCTGGCAACGAAGAGGATGGGATACGCGAAATGGATGCTCGGAGAGAGGGTAAACCCAACGATGGAGAGCCCGAACCCGATCTGCATGAGCAGGGCGTACCGCCCCTTGCGCCGAATATTGCCCATGCCCGCGACAATGAGCGCCCCGGTGACAGCGCCCGCTCCGGAGATGGCGGCGAGGATGGAGTTTCCCCTGGCCCCCGTCAGAAAGATGTCTTTGGCGAAGACCGCCAGGAAGGTCGTCACCTGTAATCCCAAAAAAGTACTGGCAAAAGCCAGAAAGGTCAGGGAGCGCAGCCCCTCCTTCCGCCAGACAAAGGAGAGCCCTTCCCGCATCTGGCTGCGCATGTCTCCCGTGACTGTCCTGGGGATGTGGCGCACGCCGAGGGCGTGCAGCGCGAAGATCACCGCGACAAACGACAGCCCATTGACTCCGAAAGAGATGGAGGCGGCGAGCATCTGATCGGCGAAGATCACAAAGGGAAAGCTCGCCGTCGTGGCCCCGACGACCCTCGCCAACTGAAATTGGATCGAATTGAGGGCGATCGCATTGGGCAGATCCTGCTTGGCCACCAGCATCGGAATGAGGGATTGATAGGCCGGCCCACCGAACGCCTGCACGCAACCAGTCATAAACGACAACATCAGCGCAGAGGTGACCAGAAGAACTGTCGGAGGCTGGACCAGGGCGAGTACGGAGAGGGTGACGGCAAACGCCAGCTGGAGAAACTGCGAGGTCAGCAGGATCCGGCGACGATCGATCCGATCGGCCAGGACTCCTCCGACCAACGTAAAGAGCAGAATCGGTGCGGTACTCAGAAAGGCGTTGAGCCCGAGGTAGAAGGCATCGTTGGTGAGCTGCAGGAGCAGCCAATGGAGAGCTGTCTCCTGCAGCCAGGTTCCAGAACTGGAAGTGAAGGCCCCGAACCAGAGAAGACGAAAGTCTCGATAGGCGAAGGCGCGAAAGAGGCGCCCCAGCGGACTGGATCCTTCCGCCTGTGCGACAGGTGTGGCCTCTGGATCGGCAGCAGGTTTCATGACCAGATGTTCCGGACGCGGTCCACGGTTGGCGCCATCAATTGGTGATGTCGTGCGTCCGGCTGCTCTCCCGAATGGGGATGTAGATCGATTCCCACTGCCGATGCGCGGGATGGTCGGCATAGGCCTTGAGGGCGGCCTCATCGGCAAATTCCATGACAAAGGCGGCGTCGAAGGGCATGTCCGCCGAAGGGCCCTGTACTTTGAGGGTCTTGATCCAGACATTCCGGATGCCAGGAATCTTGCCGGCCATCACCCGGACCCCCTCGATCGCTTCCTGCCGTTGTTGGGCGGTCGACTCTTTCTTCCACTTGACGGTGACGACGTGGACCACTGTTTTCGGAGCTCCGAACTGGTTCTGCCCAATGACAACGCCAGTAATCAAGAGAACAGGCAGAAGAGTGCCGAGTAGAACGCGGCCCAGAATCTTTTTATTCATACAATCTCCATCTCCTCCAAAAAGATCGCCGACCAGTCCACGGAGCGCGCCCGGGACAGCGGCGGCGTTGGTTGATTCTTGTCAGACAGCGCCAAGCGGCACCCTGACAGGAAAAGAAGGACGTGGCGCCCCCAGGGGGCCAGTCATTCAAACTCAGTCAGTGTACAATGGCGGACATTCCGGCTCAAATTTGGCCGGGATCGCGAGGATCGCCAGCACATTACTTCTTTCGCCCGGTGAAAGTCCCTTCCGCGAGTCCCGCGAGGCTGATCTTGCCCTGGATCTTCTGGCCATCGGTGGTGCCGGTGACAGTGACGGTGCCCTCGACCTGGCCGCTCACCTTGAAGGAGAGCTCGAACCGATCGCCGGTGATCGTCCCGGTGACGGGATACTCACCGAGCATTCCCTGGTACTTTCCTGAGAGGGCTCCGTCTTTTTGGGTGAGCTGGAAGGTCGGGGTGCCCGCTCCCTGATCGGTCTCCACCTGCACGTCCCAGGTGCCGCTGAGGTCGAAGGTGGCCGGGCTGGCAGGCGTGGCCGCCGGAGGCGTTGCCGGAGCCGCGGGAGCCGCCGCAGTGGTCGCTGCCGCGCGGGTTCCACTCCACTCGTCCTCGACGAAGCCACCGAAGCTGACGGTGCCTTTGACCGAGTCCCCGTTGACCGTGCCGGTCATGGTGATCTGCAGATCGTTGTCCTGAAACTTGACGGTATAGCCAAATTCGACCGCGGCCCCCTTGGCCGTTCCCTTGACCGCGAGTCCGCCGGTGCCGCCGCCACCCTCGCGTCGAAGCTCACCCGTCAGCGTCTCCCCCTCGACCGCCAGCAGCGCGCGAAACTTGACAGGGCCATTCGGGGTGTTCATGGTCAAATCCCAGGCGCCGGCGGCGGGGGACGATTGAGCAAGGGCCGGGAGACTGGCGAGCAGTGAGAGACCGAGCGCGAACAATAGACAGCGGGTGGTGGTGCGCATGGTGGTGACCTCCTCGATTGGGTTGGTAAGAGACTGTGAGCGGACAGAAAAAGAAGCGTACACACCACGAGAATCTCTGTCAAACGCCACTTTGATCACCGTGGAAATGTTGCCTCGCGACAACCGGCCGCGTTGGGCTACATTGGAGGACCTTGGCGAGACAGGCAGGACACTTCCCGTGGAATGGTCGCCGGGGCGGGAACCAGGAATCCGCCGGCGCGCTGGACAGCGGAGATCCAGAGGGCAAAGAAGAGGAGAGGAGGTTCGTTCATGATCAACACCGGGGGGAGATCTGGGCAATGGAGCACCGACGGAGACCCTCACCTGCGTCGAGAGGCGAGCGAGGAGGCGCGGGGCAGGGGAGACGAGGTCGTCGCCGTTATTCCGGCTCGGTATGGATCGAGCCGTTTGCCAGGGAAACCGCTGCTCGACCTGGGTGGGATCCCCCTCATCGTCCGCGTCATGCAGTGTGCAGCGGCGGCCAGGGGAATCGACCGGGTGGTGGTGGCGACGGATGACGAGCGAATTGCCGAGGTCGTCAGGACCGCCGGGGGGGAGGCGATGATGACCTCGCCGGATCACCGCACGGGGACGGACCGCCTGGCGGAGGTGGCCAGCCGGATCGAGGCGGATCTTCTGATCAACCTGCAAGGGGATGAGCCCTTCATTTCACCCGAGACGATCGAGGCGGCGCTCGCGCCATTGCTGGCCGACCCGTCGCTGGTGATGAGCACGACCAGCGAGCCGATCGGCGCCATCGAGGACCTGCTCAGCCCCCACGTCGTCAAAGTGGTGACAGATCCGGCCGGTTTCGCCCTCTACTTCTCCCGGCAGCCGATTCCATTTCCGCGCGCGGCGGTACTCGAACACGGGTCGCTATCCACCGCGCTGGCGGCGACCCCCGATCTCCTCTCCCGCTATCGCAAGCACTCCGGGCTCTACGTCTATCGACGCGAGTTTCTCCTGGCCTTTGCGAGTTGGGCCACGACTCCCCTCGAATCGCTCGAGGCCCTCGAACAGCTCCGGGCGCTCGAACACGGGGTGCGGATTCGGGTGGTCCCGGTTGGGCACCGCTCGATCGGGGTCGACACGCCGGAGGATCTGGCCCGGGCTCGTCAACTGCTCGTCTCCCCATCGACCGGATCTCCCTGACGGCGGACGGGTCGACCACCAAGCCGGTGCACCGCCTTGGGAAAGCCTTCGGCGCAGGAATCTTCTGCACCAGAGGAGAGGTTGCGATGCGCCGTCGCTTCTCGTATTCTTTTGCGCGTTGCCATCTGGTGGTGATGAATCGATTGTGCCAACTCAACCGTGCTTGCCGCTCCTCTGGAGAGCGGGAACAGGAGCGCCCATATGGCAGTCCGGGAAATTCTTCTGCTGGGTGACCAGCGATTATGGGAGGTGGCGACGCCCGCGGCGGCCGCCCCGGTGGAGGTGGTCAGCCAGGCCGTGACCGACCTTGCCGATACGCTCGCGGACTTCCGGCGGCGCCACGGCTTTGGGCGGGCGATTGCCGCCCCGCAGATCGGCATCCCCTTGCGGGTTCTCTTCGTCGAGATGCGGGATGGCAGCTTCGGGCCGGCTCCG
>JBEIJP010000226.1:0-5396 GCA_040380245.1 Acidobacteriota bacterium
ATCTCCCGCATTCCGGGACCTCCCTTGGGCCCCTCGTAGCGAATGACCATGACATCACCGGCCTGTATCTGATGGCTGGTAACGGCAGCCATGGCGTCCTCTTCCCGATTGAAGATCCGCGCCGGTCCGCGATGCTCCTTGCGTTCAAAACCGGAGAGCTTGACGACGGCCCCCTCTGGCGCCAGGTTTCCCTTGAGGATGACCAGTCCACCCGTCGACTTGATCGGCTTCTCGACCGACCAGACGACATCCTGCCCGGGGGTCTCCCTGACCCTGGCCGCCTCTTCCGCAATGGTCAATCCGGTGACGGTGCGCTGGCTCCCATCGAGCACGCCACCCTCGACCATACGTTGCGCGACCAGACCGATGCCCCCGGCGCGTCCCAGATCGACCGCCGTGTAGCGACCTCCTGGCTTGAGATCCGTAATCAAAGGGGTACGCTGACAGATCGGATTGAAATCGTCGATCTTCAGCGGAATTCCGGCTTCCTTGGCCAGCGCCAGAATGTGAAGAACCGCATTGGTCGATCCACCCGTCGCCGCCACTCCCGCAATCGCGTTCTCGAACGATTGGAGCGTCAAAATGTCGCTCGGGCGGGTCCCCCGCCGCAACAACTCAACGACCAGTTGACCAGACTCGTAGGCGGTCTGCTCCTTTCGGGGATCGACGGCCGAGACACTCCCGGTCCCCATGGCCGACAGTCCCAGAAACTCCAGCACCATGGCCATGGTGGTGGCGGTGTACTGTCCTCCGCAAGCACCCGCCCCCGGGCAGGCCGCTTTCTCCACCTCGAGCAGTTCCTCGTCCGAGAGGCGACCGGCCGCATTCGCCCCGACCGCCTCGAAGACATCCTGAATCGTCACATCCCGCCCCTGGAACCGACCGGGCGCGATCGACCCGCCGTAGAGGATCAGCGAGGGGATGTCGAGACGAATCAACCCCATTGCCGCCCCCGGAAGCGTCTTGTCACACCCGACGATGGCGACCATGGCGTCGAAGAGATAGCCACGCCCGACCAGCTCGATCGAGTCCGCGATCAGGTCGCGACTGACGAGCGAGGCCTTCATCCCCTCCGTCCCCATGGTCACGCCATCACTGATCGAGATCGTATTGAACTCCATCGGCGTCGCTCCCGCCGCCCGGATGCCCTCCTTGACGCGTGCCGCCAGGTCCCGATGGTTAAAGTTGCACGGCATCGTCTCGATCCACATGTGGGCCACCCCGATGATCGGCTTGGCCAGATCCTCATCAGTAAACCCAATCGCTTTGAGCATGGACCGGGCCGGCGCCCGATCCCGACCATTTGTCAAAAGATGACTCAGATGCTTCGGATTGAATGACATGCTTCTACTTTCCTTTGGTGATATTGACGCTGCCCATCCCGTCTCACGCCTCGACGCCTCCCCGCGAAGGCGCGATCCAGGCTCCCCGAGAGCCCCGGCGCCGTGTCATTGTGGCGAACTTCCTTCGCCAGCGCAAGAATCGGCACGCATTCGTCGTCGCTCGCGCCACGTGGAGCCGATCGCCAACCCGATCACCACCAGATTGGACACGATGACCGGGGGGGCTTCCAGCAGAATTCCATACCCAAGCCAGAGAGACGCCGCCCCAGCCTGCACCAACCGCAACATCTCGGCTCGCCGACAAAAATAGGAGCTGGCAAAGACACCGTTGCTACCCAACCAATCCAATCAGCCACGTTTCGCCTCCCGCATGAATTCCAGGGATCCCTCCGCCCGTCCGCTCGCGTGGATCGCCCGTCGACCGATCCACACCTTACTCCATTCCCGCGTCTCCCGCGCACCCAATTCGCCGAGGGTCCGAAGCTCTCCCGGCCCCCCCGAAAGAACTTCCAGGGGCCACTTGAGACGGCGCCGCTGCTCAACGTCGCTCGCCGGGAGATCGTCCTTCATTCCTCCCCTTCTCCTTCGACAGTTCTCATCTCGAGGCCTTCCAGTCTGCGACCCGGACGGGCCTGGGCAGGTCTTCTGCCTTACCTTCAAGATCGACCTCGCCGTCACCGTCTCATTCTATCCCTTCGATTTCAAGTTGAGCTCGGCACTTCCGCCAACTCCCACCCTGGCAATCGAACCTGGGTCTGAACCGAGACACGCTCAGCCGCAGCCCTCTCCACGCATGACAGAAAAAAGGAGTTCCCCCACCGTTGTACCGTGAGAAAAGGACGTCCGATCGTGACAGGAGAGCTCCGCGGAGGGAGGCGGTGAGGAGAGGAGAGAAAAGGAGAAGAGAAGAGACGCCACGGGGATCCGTGGGTGTCCGGATCCCCGTGGCCACGCCGGAAGGTCAGGGCGTGCTTCGGTGAAGAGGGGAAGGCAGGTCCCCCCCGCTTCACGACATAAAGAGGATTTCGCGATACTTGGGCAATGGCCAGAGCGCGTCCTCGACGATCAACTCGATGGCGTCGCAGTTGGCTCGAACCGCCTCCATCGCCGGTGCGACCTGGTAGGCCAGAGCGGTCGCCTTCGCCAGCATATCCTCCGACTCCGCCTTGGCGGCCGCCTCGCGTAAAGCCGAGTGGGCCGTTTTGAGCCCTGCGATCAGGCCGACGAGGTGCTGCAGATCGGCGAGCTGGCCTGCGACCTGTTCGCCATCCAGGCCCACCGCCTTGAGGCTGCCCACCGCCGCCGCGAGGGTCGCCTGATGTTTGTAGGCCGCCGGCAGAACCAGCGTCGAGACCATCTCGTCGAGACAGGCGACCTCGATCTCCAGATCCTTGATGTAGCGCTCCAGTTCGAGATGGTAGCGGGCTTCGAGCTCCTCCGCGGTGTAGACGCCCGCCTTGGTGAAGAGGGCCTTCGCCTCCTCTGTCGCCAACTGCGCCAGCGCTTCCGGCGTCTTTCGCAGATTCGCCAGGCCACGCTTCTCCGCCTCGACCACCCACTCGTCGGCGTAGTTGTTCCCCTCGAAACGGATCGCCTTGGTCTCCTGCACGTACTCCCGAACCACTTCGATCACCGCTCGATCGAAATCGCCAAGCTTCTTGGTCCTGGCCTCCAGTCGATTGGCAATCTCCTCCAACGCCTCGCCCACTGCCGCGTTGAGCGTGGCCATCGGGGTCGCCGTCGAGGCGCTCGATCCGACCGCTCGGAACTCGAACTTGTTGCCCGTGAAGGCGAACGGCGAAGTCCGATTTCGATCGGTGTTGTCCTTGGCGATCTCCGGGAGCTTCGAGATGCCCAGATTGATCACCTGGCTCTCGGTCGTCGCCCCTTCCATCTGGCTGGCCTCGATCGCGTCCAACACACGGGTCAACGCCTCTCCGAGGAAGACCGAGATGATCGCCGGCGGAGCCTCGTTCGCGCCCAACCGATGGTCGTTGCCCGAACTGGCGATCGCCGCCCGCATCAACCTCGCGTGCGTGAAGACTCCCTTCATCGTCGCCATCAGGAAGACCAGAAACTGCAGATTCTCCGCTGGGGTCGCGCCGGGCTCGAGCAGATTCTCCCCGTCCGAGGTCGCCATCGACCAGTTGTTGTGCTTCCCGCTGCCATTGATCCCGGCAAAGGGCTTCTCATGGATCAGGAACGCCAGATTGTGGCGCTTGGCCACCTTGCGCAGAACCTCCATCGTCAACTGGTTGTGGTCGGTCGCCACGCTGACGATCTCAAAGACCGGCGCCGACTCATACTGACTCGGCGCGACTTCGTTGTGGCGCGTCTTGACCGGAATCCCCAACTTGAACGACTCGTGCTCGACCTCCTGCATGTAGGCCAGGACCCGGCTCTTGATGCTGCCAAAGTACTGGTCTTCGAGCTGCTGCCCCTTCGGGGGCGGCGCGCCGATCAATGTTCGGCCACAGGCCTGCAGGTCTGGCCGCAAGGCGAAGAAGGCCTCATCGATCAGAAAGTACTCCTGCTCCGGGCCCAACGTCGCCTCGACATTGGTCGGCGCCTTCCCAAAGAGCTTCAACACCCGCAACGCGTTGACGCTCAGATACTCGACCGATCGCAACAGCGGCGTCTTCTTGTCGAGCGCCTCGCCGTGATACGAGATGAACGCCGACGGAATGCAGAGCGTCTTCCCGTTCGGCCCTTCCATGATGAAAATCGGACTGGATGGATCCCAGATCGTGTAGCCGCGCGCCTCAAAGGTCGCCCGCATCCCGCCCGACGGAAAACTCGAGGCGTCCGGTTCGCTCTGCACCAGCTGCGATGCCGAAAAGCGCTCGATCGCCTGCCCATCCCCGTCGACCGTCAGGAACGCGTCGTGCTTCTCCGCCGTGATCCCGGTATTCGGCTGAAACCAATGGCAGAAATGCGAGCACCCATTCTCGAGCGCCCACTCCTTGATCGCGTGCGCGACGCTCGCCGCAATGCTCTGGTCGAGCTTGTGCCCTGTCCGAATCGTCTTGAGTAACGATTTGTAGACTTCTTTCGGCAACTTCTCGACCATTACCTTCTGGCTGAACGTGTTGCACCCGAAGTAGTCCGACACCTTCTTGCCGTTCTGGATCGTCCGGGGGGTTCGCGTCGTCACCTCCCCAATCGCCCAAAGCCTCCCTTGATTGCCAGTCACACTCATAGGTTCTCCTATCCAATTCCTCGACTTCTGAATTTCTGTTTCCGTTGCTAAGACTGCGTTGACCAATCCGCACCTGACTCCTACACCCTGTCCTCTCGACGAGTAGGTCGACATATTCGTCCACGTATCCCGCCTCTCTCCTGGTATGAAAAGAACAACGAACGGAGAACCAGCGGTGGCCACTCTCGCCGTCAGATATGAGAGGATCAAACATTCCTGTTAATGCAATTTTCAGACCAAACTATACAAACCGGGATAAGCATAGATAAAACATAGAGATATCGCGAATGTTCCCCGTTTGACTTTTCTCCATTTGCCACATTTATGTATTTTTTTCAGATCAATCCCACAATTTCGAAACTTCCATCACTTATAGCGACGCACATCGATATCGTATTTGAGGACCTTGTATCCAAGGATGCGCTCGGTGGTATCGAGGAGGCGGGCGGCGCGGGCACGGTTGCCACGAGCGGTCTTGAGGGCGTCCTGAATCAGCTCTTTCTCGAAGCCGGCGACGGCCTGTTCGAGGCTCATGGAGATCTGAGTATCGGAGCCCTCGGCGGTCTGGAGGGTGGGGGGGAGGTGATAGCCATGAATGACGCGCCCTTCGCAGACCAGGCTGGCGCGTTCGATGACATTTTCGAGTTCTCGGACGTTCCCGGGCCAGTGGTAACTCATGAGCATATCGATGGCCGAGGTCGAGATGCGTTTGATCTGCTTGGAGTTCTGCTTGGCGTATTTCTCCAAAAAATGCTCGGCGAGCAGCAGGATATCGGTCTTGCGTTCACGTAGCGGGGGGAAGGTAGATCGAGAAGACATTGAGTCGATAGTAGAGATCGGATCGGAAGCGGCTC
>JBEIJP010000227.1:0-5372 GCA_040380245.1 Acidobacteriota bacterium
ATGACTAAACGGGCTCCGGCCCGATGACTAAACGGGCTCCGGCCCGATGACTAAACGGGCTCCGGCCCGATGACTAAACGGGCTCCGGCTCGCTGACGTCCGCCAAGGAGGACTTTGTATGGCAGATCTGACCCTTGATGAACTGACCACTCTCATCCGGGAGAAGGTTGGTTCGACGCCCGGCTTGACCGCCAACGCCAAGATTGTGTTCGACGAGGGTGGGCTGATCCACCTCGCCGCCGCTTCCTCTCCGATCGTCGTTACCCACGACGACCAACCCGCCGATGTCACGCTTCGGATGTCCCTCGCTACCCTCAACAAGCTCTACCGCAAGGAGACCAACGCCATGACTGCCGTCATGATGGGCAAGATCAAGATCGAGGGCAATATGATGCTGGCCATGCAGCTCGAAAAGGTTCTCTCCTGAGAGAGCCCCACGCCCGGGCCGTGCCAAGGCCGTGCCAGGGCCGTGCGTAAGATAGTTGGGGCGGCCCCATCAATCCTCGGGAAGTACCGCGACCGCGATCTTCCTCCGTCCGTTTCGATTGATGGGGCCGCCCCAATCGCCTTCACTGCTCGTTCCATCAGAGCGGAGCAGGTCAGAGCATCATCTGCCCGCCATTGATCTCGATCATCTCGCCGTGCAGGTAGCCCGCGGCGTCCGACGCGAGAAAGGCGATGACACGCCCGCACTCCTCCGAGGTCCCGACACGCGCCATCGGGATCCCCGCGACAAACTGGGCCATCTGTTCCGGAGTCGAGAGCCGCTCGTGAAAAGGAGTGTCGATCACCCCCGGAGCAATGCCATTGACGCGAACTCCATAGGGAGCCATTTCACGCGCCATCCCCTTGGTGAGGCACATCACCGCGGCCTTCATCGAGGCGTAGATCGCCGCGCCGGGCCCTCCTCCGTGGTGTCCAGCGATCGATCCGAGGTTGATGATCGTTCCCCGACGCCGCTCCATCATTCCTGGCATGACCGCCTGCGAGCAGAAGAGCGCGCTCTTGAGGTTGGTCGCCACCACTCGGTCGAAGAGCTCTTCCGGAAAGTCGCGCAAGGGACAGCGCTCGATCAGATCCCCCGCGTTGTTGACCAGGATGTCAACGGGTCCGAGCCGTGACTCGGCCGTTTCGATCAACCCGTCAGCGGACTTCTTCACCGAGACGTCGGCTTGCAAGAGGATTGCCTCCCCGCCAGCGGCGGCGATCTGCTGACAGGTCGCCTCGCCACCTGCCTGGTTCCGATGGTAGTTGACGGCAACCCGCGCCCCGCATTCGGCCAGAGCGATGGCCGCCCATTGCCCGATTCCACTGCTCGCTCCCGTCACGACCGCCACCCGCCCTGTCAGATCTTGTCGATTCATTCCGCTTGCCTCCCTGTCCGCACACTTGAAATTCTGAAATTCTCCGCGGCGCCGGCTTCGCCAGGTTCCCTCTCTCCCTCGCCTCTTCTTCGTCGATCACGCCTGTGTGGAGATGTGGAGAAGGCAGGCGCGGAGGCGAAGTCCCGGCCCACGCTCCCCGCACTCGAGAAGAGAATGAGGATCAGCCCGTTCCCATTGACCGCCGTAACGCGGCCATTGTATGTCCCGCTCTTCCAATGTCAAGAATGGAGGCCTTGCGTCCACGCATCGCTTGAGAGGGCAATCGTTCAATCGATCCAGACCGACCTGGAGTGCCTTGGGGAGTGGAGCCAACGGTGAAAGAGTTGGGGATCTTTCTCCTTGTTCTTTTGATCGTGATTCCAGTATCTTTATCAGCGAAAATTGAGATTGGCGGCAACTCGATTCCTCTATGTTCTGGTCGATCATCTGGTTGCTCGGCCAATGACCCCCTCAGAGATGATCTCGGACCGAGGTCGTGGTTCTTTCGTGGTTCTTTCGTGGTTCTTTCGTGGTTCTTTTGGATAGCGGGAGACTGGGCCGACGGCTTTCGGTGCGCTCTTGCCGGCGTCACCGGGAGGGTCGACTGCCCTCTCCTGAAAACGGATCAGCAGCAGCGAAGCGAAACCGGACGTGATCGAGGGACAAGCTTGGGATGGCGTGGGGTGGAGGGAAGGCCAACGTATGAAAGCACTGCATCTCCTGGTCGGTGGTAGTTTGATTGGTGTGGCGGGAATGGTTTCGCAGTTCGAGGTCGGCTGGGATTCACGTCGGGAGACGCTGCTTGCCGGACGGGTCCTGGCGGCCACTCCGCCCGTTCCCCCGGTAAAGGAGCGGTTCACTGGTCGACGGGAGGCAGGCGTCCTGGCCCCATTGGCCACCATCGTGGGCACCGTCAAGGACGAGGCGGGAGAGCCACTGATCGGGGCGATTGTCGCGCTGCTCGAACCACACTCCCGCGGGAAAGAGCTGCACAGCGTCCGGACGGATACGAAAGGGAAGTTCGCCGCCACCATTGCTCCCGGGGCCTACCGCTTGCGGGCCACGGCCGCCGGCTTCTCCTCTCTCCTGACCCGGGTTCAGCTCGATCGATCGGGGAGGGTCACCTACGACTTCGCGCTCAAACGGACCGACACGCTGGTCTTCAAGCGCGGGGATAGCGACGACTATCGCTGGATTGCCCGCAGTGTTCCCCGACAGATCCTCAATCTGCTGCCCAGCGTGGGTTCGGACCAGAACACCAACGCCGAGAGCTCCGCGCGACGGGCTACCTTTCGCGGTATGGCGCAGTTCCTGATGGCATCGGGCGGCCAACCGGGGGCTGCCGGACTTCTGCCCACCCAGAATTTCTATGGGACCAACTTCGCGATTGCCGGCGGCCTCGATGGGCGGATCGAGTTGGCCCTGATCGGTCAACGGGGCGCTGGAATCGCCGCGCCCCAGCGATTGACCGCGATCGCCGCGATGCGCACCCCGGGTCAGCAGGAGACGACGGCGACCATCAGTTACGGGCAGTTCTCTCTCCGCAGTCCCTTCACCGGGCTTGGCGCCCCCCTTCCTGGAGAGACCCTCAATCAACTGTCGATTACCTCGAGCAGTTCCTGGCAGCTGACCGATTCGCTCCTTGTCGTCTATGGCCTCGATTACGCCAGCTTCATCGGATCGGCCGCTCGTGAGCACGAGAGTCTCCTCCCGCAGGTGGCGATTCAGTACCTCGCCAATCCGCGCTGGCGTCTCCACGGCGGGGTCACGCCCGGGCGCCAGCGGTCCCGTCTCTCGCTCGACGCGTTTCGCGGCGAGACGATCGAGCAACCTTTCGAAACCGTTGCGCCGGAGATCGCTTTTGCGGGGCAACGGCCTCTCGTCGATCACAGTCGGCGTTACGAAGCCGGCGTCGAGCGTCTCTTTGCCGATGGAAGCGGTTCCGTCGGAGCCACCCTCTTCTACGACCAGATCGAGGGGCACGGCGTTGGCCTGGTGCCGCTGCTTCCCGTCGGATCGATCGGTGCGACTGCCAATGGGGCCCATGCCGTTCATGCTCCAGCGAGTTCGCAGGTGCGGGCACTGCAGGGGAATGTCCGCGGAGGGCGAGTGGTCGTTCGTCGCGCGATCACCGACCGAATCAGTGCGACCCTCGGCTATAGCGCTGGTTACGGTCGTCACGTGCACAATCTCCGAGCCGCGAGTCCCTCTCCCGCCGGCAACTTTCACGAACGACTCTTCCAGGTCGCGACCGGTCAGGTCGACCTCGACCTGGTCGACCGGACGGGAACCCGGATTTCGACCGTTCTGCGTCTGACTCCCTCTCCTCTGCTCTTTGCCATCGATCCCTTCGCCGGGCAGATGGGGGTCTACGAACCGACGATCAATGTCTACTTGACCCAGGATCTGCCCCGTTTCGGGCTCCCCATTCAATGGCAAGCCATCGTCGATCTGCGCAACCTTCTCAATCAGGCGCCGGTCATCGAAGAAGGTGGCGCCTTGCTGCTCGCCACCCGCAGCAGTCGCGTCATCCGCGGCGGCGTGGCTTTTCGCTGGTAGTTGCGGGAAAGCGGCGGTCGACCCTGTTCACTTTTCCAGACTTCGATCTTCAGATTTCTGAACGTGGCAACGGCTCGGACCGCCTTTCCGCTCGGCCGACAAGCGCGCGAAGCGTCCCGACCAAATTGGCCAAACTGCCGTATCTGATTGCCCGAGAGTGTGTTGGACCCTTTTACAACTCTTCGGCGGTCTCCGACAGCGGGACGCTGTCAGCAAGAGGTACGATACTTGCTTTGCAGACCTCTCGATCGATGGCGAGGTAATTGGCGACAGAGCCAGGGGGAAGGGTTCGCCGCCTCGACCAATCCACGGAGTGGTCAACGACAAGAGGAGCAGACTCATCTGTGAAGCGTCAATCGCGCACAACCAGGGTCAAGACACGGACGATGCTGCTGCTCTTCGTCGCGCTTCTCGCATTGGGGAGCGGGGTCTTCAACCTTCGGGACCGCTTCAATCAGCGGCCTGTCCTCACCGATGGCGTCGAGTGGCGTGACGAGCCGGGACTGGGGGTAAGGGCGGAGCGGGTCGAGTCGGGCAGTCCGGCCGCGCGGGCCGATGTTCGGCCGGGTGACTATCTGATCGGGATCAGCACCACCGGGGACGAGCCCTTCGAGCTGATCGAAAAGGCCCAGTACGTCCAGGTCTATCTCGATCAAGCCAAGGATCAGCTGGCGCAAGGCGGTGGCCTCACCCTCAGTTACTGGATCGAGCGACGCAACGACGAAGGCGACACGGTTCTTCGGGAGGGCATTGCCGACCTCGACCGACTCCAGGTCCGGGAGGCGCATCTGCTCCGCGGCAGCTACCTCGCCCTGATCGGGCTGCTCTACCTCGCCATCGGTCTCTACTTCCTGCTCAAGCAGGAACGAGCACCGTACGTCACCCACTTCTTCCTCCTCTGCCTGCTGGCCTACATTGTCCACTTCTTCAGCCCGACCGAGGAGATGCGAACCCAATTCGACAAGGCGGCCGACCTTGCCGATACGGTGGCGTTGATTCTGCTGCCCCCGCTCTTTCTTCACTTCGCCGCGATCTACCCGACGCGCCACTCCCTCTCGTCGCGGTGGCGTTGGGGGATCTTCGCCGGCTATCTTCCCGCCGTGCTGCTCATCGGAGTGGAGTGTCTGCTCCGCTTTGCTCCCCTTCGAGAGCTGCTCCCGATCTCTCCGGTCAATCTTCGCCAGGGTCTCAATCAGGTGACGATGGTCTACTTCTCCGCCGCGCTCCTGGGGAGCGGCTGGCTCTTTGTGCAGACCTTCCGCCGCTCGCGATCGATTGTCGTCCGACAGCAATTGAAATGGGTCATGTGGGGGATGGGCATCGCCGCGGTGATCTTCGCGGTGCTCTACCTGCCCCCGTACCTCCTCTTCGGATCGGTCTCGTCCGTCCTCGGCCTGACCGCGATTGCGCCATTGATCCTTATCCCGATCACCCTCGGGTATTCGATCG
>JBEIJP010000228.1:0-5355 GCA_040380245.1 Acidobacteriota bacterium
GAGTCACCAGATCGGGAGTCACCAGGTCGGAAGTCAGCAGATCGGGATTTCGGGGCCCGACTGACCTGCGCGCTGGGACGGCCTGTTGCGGCGACCTCTCCTGCCGCAGTGAGTGGTAATGGTCAGGCCCCCTTGACCCGACACGGGAGATGGGGGACATTGACCCATTGCGCCTTCGCTCTTGCGCGATTCATCTCCGGGGCGTGATCGCCCCAATCGGAGCAACCGTCGTCTCCTTCTTCAGGAGAACTTCCCGGTGGAAGATCCAGGTTCCCACTCCGGTCCGGTTATGACCGGTTCGAAGGGAGTCGAGAGAGCGAAGCGGAACCACCGTCACGCGAAAGGATATCGTTCTGCATTTATGGAGAAGAGTCAAGAGGCATCACCGCAAGTTGTCGTCGGGAAGGAAGCCCCCGTGGCCAGCGGCCCCCTGCCAGTCGATGGCGAAATCACGCTCACCAGCAAGGGGCTCGCGCGGATCCGCAGCGGTCATCTCTGGGTCTACCGGAGTGACCTGCGGACGATTCATCGTGCGGAGAGCGGGGCGGTCGTTCGAGTCGTCGACCATCGAGGACGCTTCGTCGCCGGGGCCCATTACGGAGCGGAGTCCGAGATTGCGCTTCGACTGCTCTCCCGGCTGCCGGAGGAACGGATCGACCAGGACTTCTGGCGGAATCGATTGGCGCAGGCGATCGCCTGGCGCGAATCGATCATCGGAGAGGGCGAGACTTGCCGCCTCGTCCACGCCGAGGGGGACGGGCTTCCCGGATTGGTGGTCGACCGCTATGGAGATGCCCTCGTCCTGCAGACATTGACCCGGGGAATGGAGGCCTTGAAAGGAATGTGGGTGGAGCTGCTGAGGGAGCGACTCCGCCCACGCGGCATCGTCGAACGCAACGATGTGCGCGTCCGCCAGCTCGAAGGACTTCCCCTGCAACGCGGCCTCCTCACCGGAGACCTTCCCGCGGAGGGGCAGGAGATCACCGAGAACGGGCTCCGGTTTGTGGTCGACCTCCTCGAAGGGCAGAAGACAGGCGCGTTTCTGGATCAGCGGGAGAATCGGGCCGCGGCCGAGCGCTATGCCCACGGCCGTGGTCTCGACTGCTTCACCTTCTACGGCTCGTTCGCCCTCCACCTCGCCCGCCGTTGCGAGACGGTCACCGCGATCGACATCTCGGCGGCCGCTCTCGAGCGCGCGCGACAGAACGCGGCGCTCAACCAGCTGGCCCACGTCACCTTCCTCGAGGCCAATGTCTTCGATCAGCTCCGTGTCTATGACGACGCGGGAGAGCAGTTCGAGACGATCGTCCTCGATCCCCCCGCCTTTGCCCGCAACCGGGCCGCTGTGCCGGGCGCGCTGCGCGGGTACAAAGAGATCAACCTCCGGGCCATGCGGCTGCTCTCTCCAGGTGGAGTGCTGGTGACGAGCAGCTGCTCGCACCACGTCGGTGAACCCCTCTTTCTCGAGATGCTGATGGAGGCGGCCGCGGACGCCGGGCGCACCTTCCAGGTCATCGAAAGAAGATCCCAGCCACGCGATCACCCGGCGCTCCTGACGGTCCCGGAGACCAACTACCTCAAATGCGCCATTCTGCGTCGACTGACGTGAGGGAGGCCCGGCCGCTCACTGGACGGCAGACGATCCTAGACTTCCCCGGGAGCGGTGTGTAAGATTTCGGATTGATCGAGGCGCGCCTCGCCGCTCAATGCCCCCGCACAGTCCCTCCATTGGAGCCATCGAGGGCCCCCTGGCCGCCAACGGATGGAAGCGGAGAAGAGATCAGATGGAACCACGGGGAACCCTGACCGGATCCCTGACGAGTGAAGCATCGAAGCATCGTCGAAGCATCATGGAAGAAAAATATTTTCCCCAAGAGATCGAAGAACGACAGCAAGCCCGCTGGAAGGCGGCCAAGGCTTTCGAAGTAACGGCCGACCCCGCTCGACCCAAATTTTACTGCCTGGAGATGCTGCCCTACCCATCCGGGCGAATCCACATGGGCCACGTCCGCAACTACACGATTGGGGATGCCCTCTCGACCTTCAAGCGCATGACCGGGTTCAACGTTCTGCATCCGATGGGGTGGGACGCCTTCGGAATGCCGGCGGAGAACGCGGCGATCAAGCACGGAGCACGGCCCGATCAGTGGACGATCGAGAACATCGACTCGATGCGATCGCAACTGCAGCGGCTCGGGTTCAACTACGATTGGAGCCGCGAGATCGCCACCTGCACCCCGGCCTACTACCGCTGGAACCAGTGGCTCCTCATCGAGATGTGGAAGAAGGGTCTGGTCTATCGACGCAAGGCCACCGTCAACTGGTGTGTCAAGTGCAACACCTCGCTGGCCAACGAACAGGCCGAAGGCGGGTTCTGCTGGCGTCACGAAGACACGCCCGTCGAGCAGCGGGAACTGGAGCAGTGGTTCATCCGCGTGACCCACTACGCGGATGAACTGCTCGATTCCCTCGCGGAGCTGGAAGGCGGCTGGCCCGAGCGCGTCCTGGCGATGCAACGCAACTGGATTGGACGCAGTCGCGGAGCCGAGATCGATTTCGAGATCGACGGGGAGGCGAAGCAGACCGTCCGAGTATTTACCACCCGGATCGACACGATCTTTGGCGCCAGCTCTCTCATCCTCGCCCCCGACCACCCGCTGCTCAATGAATGGGCGGAGGCCGGGAAAGTCAGCGCGGAAGTGCTGCGGTTCCGGGAGGAGCAGGCTGCCCTGACGCCCCGCGAACGGCTCGAGGAGGGGCGGGAAAAGACCGGCGTCTTCACCGGCTGGTGGGCGATCAACCCCTTCAGCGGCGCCAAACTGCCGATCTGGACAGCGAACTTCGTCCTGACAGGCTATGGAACCGGAGCGGTCATGGCGGTGCCGGCTCACGACGAGCGTGACTTTGACTTCTCCCAAAAGTATGGACTCCCCATTCGCCGGGTGATCGTACCGGCAGGATCGGACGTCTCCAGGAACGATCCGCAAGCGGAGGTCTCCCTCCCGTACACGGCCAAAGAGGAGAGCGCGCAGCTGATCCACTCGGGCGAGTGGAGTGGCCTGACCATCGCGGAAGCGCAGCAGTCGATGATCGCCCGCGCCGAGCAGCGGGGCTTCGGACAATCCCGCGTCAACTTCAAGATTCGCGATTGGGGGATCTCGCGACAGCGGGCCTGGGGAACGCCCCTGCCCTTCATCCATTGCCCCGTCTGTCAGATTGTCCCGGTCCCGGCCGCGCAGCTCCCGGTCGAGCTGCCCGCCGATCTCAACTTCAAAACGCCGGGGGCGCCTCTCGCCGAGCATCGCGCCTTTGTCGAGACGAGCTGTCCAAGCTGCGGAGGGCCTGCCCGACGCGACACCGACACGATGGACACCTTCGTCGACTCCTCCTGGTACTACTCCCGCTACTGTGATCCGGGCAACGAGTCGCTGCCGTTCGATCCAGCGGTCGCGGCTTACTGGACGCCCGTCGACCAGTACATCGGGGGGATCGAGCACGCCGTGCTGCACCTGATCTACACCCGAGTCTGGACCAAGATCATGCGGGACCTGGGGTTACTCAACTTCGGGGAACCGATCACCCGACTCCTGACACAGGGGATGGTCTGCCTGGCCACTTACCGATGCGAGGAGCATGACTGGCTCCACCCAAACGATGTGATCGAGGGCCGCTGCCGACATTGCCAGCGCCCTGTCACGGTCGGCCGCATCGAGAAGATGTCCAAGTCGAAGAAGAACACCATCGATCCAGACGAGATGATCCGGATCTACGGCGCGGATACCGTGCGACTGTTTATGCTCTTCGCCGCGCCGCCCGAGAAAGACCTCGAGTGGAGCGAGGCCGGGGCCGAGGGCGCCTCCCGGTTTCTCAATCGAGTGTGGCGCATCACCTGGAAATGGCACACGCTCCTCCCTCCCACGGAGGCAGGGGGTGCAGAGGACTATTCCGGAGCCGCGCGTGCCCTGCGTCGAAAGACCCACCAGACGATCGAGCGCGTCAGCCGCGATATTGGCGACCGGCTCCAATTCAACACCGCGATCGCGGCGCTGATGGAGCTGACCAATGAACTCTACGCCTTCGACAGTCAACTCCCGATGGACCAGGTCAGCTCGAGCGACCGATTCGTCATTCGGGAAGCGCTCGAGTCTCTCGCCCGGATGCTGGCGCCGCTGACGCCCCACCTCGCGGAGGAGCTCTGGAGCGGGCTTGGCCACCAGGGACTGGCCGTTCAGACGGCCTGGCCGACATTCGACCAGAAACTGGCCCTCGAGGAGGAGCTGGAGATCCCCATCCAGCTCAACGGGAAACTGGTCACCCGACTGATCGTGCCGGCCGGGATTGCGGAGGACGCCCTGGTCGAACTCGCCGTCACCAACCCACGGATCGTGCAACGCCTCGAAGGGCGAACCATCAGCAAAACGATCGTTGTCCCCGGCAGACTGATCAACCTCGTCGCCCGGTAGTCCTCCCCCTGCGGATCCTCCCCCTCCAACGATGGGGGAGGATCTCCCCTCGATGGAACCAGCCGCTGCCTCTGGCCAGCCAATTGCATACCCTTTTTCGGATGGAGATTGATCCAGTGATCCGGCCAACTGGCCGATTAATCCTGGCTTGGGGGCGACTCACATTGAAGTCGAAAGAGTCGCTGTGGTACTTTTTGGCCGAATCACTCCACGCAGAATGGGGTATCACTGGATAAAGAATCTCTGCGCCCGGGACACACAACATCAATGGAGCCACACGATGCTCCGAAAGGGCAATATGAGACAGAATCGATCTGTTCGCAGTTCCGCTTTGGGTTTTGGAGGTCTCCTTTCGTTTCTGCTCCTGCTGGTCATTGCAGGACCTTCTCTGCCCTACTGGGCACGTTCTTCAGGCGCGGCGATGGCGGGTGGACAAGACCCTCCGGTGTCGCTGCCCAAGCCGCCGCTTGGCATGCCGGACGAACTGCAGGGAACCATCCTGGCGCTGCAGGAGCAATCAGCACGCCTGGCACGGAGCGAGAGCGCGGCACGCCACTTCGCGCAACTCACGACGGAGGTTCAGGCAAAGGGCACGGTTCCGGTGATGGTGCCGTTGCGGGCCACCTTCGACCCGGAACGGGAGCAGCAGGGTGGGCTGCAGGCGCAAGCCCAGCAATTCGTGATCGCCCAGGTTCGGGAGCAGGTCATCCAGGAGCTCTCTGGTTATGATCCGGCCTCGATCAAGCCCTTCGCGTACGTCCCCTATGTCGCGGTGCGCGTCAATGCGACCGGCGTGGCGTCGCTCCAGCGATCGAATGGAGTGCTGGACGTCGAGCAAGACCTGACGATCGCCCCTGATCTCGCGGAGAGCGTCGCCATCATCGGGGCCACC
>JBEIJP010000229.1:0-5349 GCA_040380245.1 Acidobacteriota bacterium
CGTCGTGACTTTATTGGGCAACGCGATCTTCTCCTCGTTGCGCCACAGGAAATCCGTGAAGTGATTGTGCGCGTGGTGCTGGTTGAGAAAGCCGAAGAAGTAATCGAACCCCTGCCGCCGCGGCAGTCCCGTCTCGGCCTCGCCAATGTCACCGAGGCCCCACTTGCCCGTCAGGGCGGTGACGGCCGCCGCGCTGAAAGCGCCCGCCAGCATCATCCCCTCCAGGGCAATGTTGATGACGCCCGCGCGCTCCGACCAGAGCCCCCCGAGGGAGGCAAAGATCAGCGGGGTCGACAGACGTACCGTCGACGCGATCAGGGTGTAGTTGATGATCTCCGTCACAGGTTGCGCCATCTCGCTCATTCCTCTCCGACAGTCGCCTCTTTCTGCCACGGACGGTAGCGTCGCCACGCACGTGCGCCCTGCCAGACCCCTCTCCGAAACAGCCACTCGACCGCCACCAGCAGAATGATGATGGCCTGCAGGACTTGTACCAGGTCCTTCGACACCCGATCGGTGAAGATGTCGACAAAGAGTCCACCACGGGTCAACGCTCCAAAGAGGATCGCCGCCAGAATCACCCCGAGTGGGTGGTTGCGTCCGAGCAGCGCCACCGCAATTCCGGCAAACCCATACCCTGGCGAGAAGTCGTGAAAGTAGCGATACCGATACCCCAGGACCTCGTTGACGCCGACCATCGCGGCCAGTCCACCGGAAAGGGTCATCGCCAGAATCACCTGTCGGGAGACTTTGATTCCCCCGTACTCCGCCGCCGATGGATTTGCTCCCGCGGCGCGGATCTCATAGCCCCAGGTCGTCTTCCGCAGAAAGAGCCAGACCAGAAAGCTCGCCAGCAAGGCGAGCAGAAAAGTGAAGTTGAGGGGAATCCGTGCCGGAAAGTCGATGCCCAACGGGGCCAGCAGCACCGCCATCCGTGGCAGGGCAGCCTGCGGGGCGATCGGTCCCGTCTGCATGATGGGATCACTCGGCGCTTTGAAATAGTTCTGAATCAGATAGCTGATCAACCCAATCGCGACGAAGTTGAGCATAATGGTGTTGATCACTTCATGCGAGCCAAAGCGGGCTTTGAGCCACCCCGGAATCGCCCCCCAGAACCCACCCGCGATGAGCGCCACCAGGATCGACAATACCACCAGCAGCCAGCCGGGAACCGATGCCAACGTCAGACCGACCCAGGCCGCCGCAAATGCCCCCACGTAGAGCTGCCCTTCCGCTCCAATGTTGAGCAGGCCGCATTGCAGCGCCAGAGAGACCGCCAACCCGGTAAAGATCAGGGGAGTCGCGTAGAAGAGGGTGTAGCCCCAATTGTCCCACGTAAAGTTGCCCAGGGCGTCGTAGAGGCCAAAGGCGCTCGAGAGCAGGATCCGGTAGACGACGACGGGATTCTCCCCGACCAGCAGGACGATCCCACCCCCAATCCCAAAGGCCGTCAAGACCGCGAGAACCGGATAGAGCAGCTCACTGAGAAGTCTTTTTATCATCACGTAGGGATCAGACAACACGGACCAAACAAGATTTCGACGCTTCGTCAAAGGAGGTCTTCCCAGCCTATCCTCAATGGCCCGGACTGAGAAAGACCGCGTTCATCATCATCCCGTTCAGCCCATCCATAAATGCGCGATAGTTGGGGTCTTCGGCGAATCCGATGACGTGCCCCTGCCCCACTCGCGCATGCAGCAGAAACGCCTTGTTTGGCAGCTGGCGCCGGGCATCGTCCCAGAGGTGACCACTGGCGACCATCTTCTCCTCGGGAAGGTAGATGCCGACATTGGTGCCTCGATCCAGCTTGAGGAGGGAGAAGATCCGATCGCTCTCCACCATCACCGTCGTCGTCTCCCCATAGCCAAACCCAAGCCAGTGATCGCGGTCGACCCGGACCCGCAGCAGCGCGCCGGGAGTCTCACTGGGGTACTCGTCGACGGGCTCGATCGCTTTCTCGACTGGATCCTGCGCCGTCCCGTCTTTGCCAGCCGATGACTTCCCGCCATCTTTCTCTTTCTCGCGCTTCTCCCGGCGGGTCGCGAGCAGATTGACGCGCTCCTCGGCCAGCCAGTTGACAGCGCCGCCCAGCCCAATCAAGGTCCCGCCGCGCTGCACCCAATCGCGCAGAAACGATCCATCGCCAAAGGCTCCGGAGTAACTTCCCGCGACATCCGGCAGAATGATCACGTCGTAGCGACGGAGGTCGAAGCCCCGGAGCTGGTCTGCCCGCAGGGTCGTCACCGGATACCCGTAACGCTGCTCGATGAGGTAGCGGACCCACCCGGCAGAGTTGGCTCGGGTCGGTTGATGGTAGACCAGCGCCACCCGGGGACGCTTGAGATAGCGCACGGCGTTGCTGCCAAAGTTGGGGCCCGCTTCGACCCAGGCCGAGTCGGTCGGATCGACATCGACCCCGTGAGCCGCCGCGATCTTCTTCAAACGGTCGTAGAGATCGGCCGGATTGTCCTTGACCTTGACGATCAGCGTCCCGGCAGGATAGGCCCGACCGCCAATCGTCAACGCCCGGTCCGTGCTGTGAACCCGGATCTCCTCCAGAAACAGCGCTGCCAGCGCCGACGCCGCCGACTGGGTCCCCCAGGGGATCAGATAGGCCAGCTTCGCCGGGCCTCCTCGAACGCTCCCCGCCGGTACGGGGATCTCCGTCAGTACTCGACTGGCGACCTCCGAGACCTGCTCCGCCCGGTAACACGGAAGGTCGAAGAGGTACGGCAGGGACCAGGCGGTCACATCATAGAACTGCTCTCGTTGTCGCAATCGATTGCGTCGTCGCTGCTCGTCGAGAAACTCCTTGTCCTGGGGAGTGCTTCGGTCGAGAAGGGTCTTGGCCAGCCGCTTGGCGGGCTGATCGAGTCTGACCAGGTAGGTGCCGGCCGGAAACTCGCGCGGCAGCAGCTCTTCCTGTTCGTAATCCCTTGTCCGCGGGTTCCGAAAGGGAGCCTGCGCCTGCCGCACCTCGATGCCTGACTGCATCAGCAGGCCCGCCAGGCGGGCCGCCCGGTTCGGGTCCTGCCCTCCCGTCAAAATGTACTCCTTGACTGCCTCCGTCTTGCCCTCCTCGATCGCCGTCCGTCGATGTTCGTAGAAATGGCGCAGCAGCGCCTGCCGTTGCGTGGCGGTCACCTCGACCGTCGAGAGAGCAGCAATGAAGTGGTGATGAACGGAATCGCGGTAGCTCATGACCGTCTCGTCATCGCGCTCGGCCAGCAGTCCGCGCACCGAGGCCTGCTCATACGTCATCCCCAGCGAGCCGTGGAAGAGCGGCCACCCCTCGCCGTACCCGGGATAGAAAGAGTCGTAGTTCTCGCGTGTGTAGTAGTCAAAGCCAAAGCGATCGAACCAGGCGGCGTTGTTCTGGCCGATCCGCGTCAACCAGTCGGTCTGCATCTTCGTCAGATTGGGATTCCAGGGAAGGGCCGGCGGCGCAAAATAGTAGCTGCTCTGGGTTCCCATCTCATGCAGATCCGCCACCACCTGCGGAAACCACTTGAGGTAGAACTGGGTGCGTCCGCGCGTCTCTGGCTGCGTCTGGGCAAACCAGTCCCGGTTCATGTCGAAGAGATAATGGTTGACCCGACCACTCGGCCAGACCTCGTTGTGCTCGGCCGACTGCAGATCGGACTGCGCGAAGCGACCCACATTTTGACGAAAATAGTGGATAAATCGGTCCCGACCATCCGGGTTCTGCATCGGGTCGAGAAAGACCAGCGTGTTGGAGGCTGCCAGACGGGCAACCTTCTCCTCCCGGGCGGCGAGGAGGTGATAGGCGGTCAGCAGCCCGGCGTCGACGCTCGAAATTTCGTTGCCATGCACGCCGCAGATCAGCCAGACAGTCGAAGGAAGCGTCTCGATGAGCGTCGTCGCCTCGTTCTGGGAGAGGCGGCGCGGGTCGGCCAACTTTGCCATGCCCGCCTGGATCCGGTCGAGCCGGGCAATCGTCTCGGGAGAGCCCACTGCAAGCATATAGAGTGTCCTGCCCTGCCAGGTCTCTCCATACCGGATCAACCGTGTCCGCGTCGGCACTGCTTGCTGCAGAGCCTGAAGGTAGCGTTCCGCCTCGTGATGCGTCGTGATCTTCTCCCCCCAGTCGTGCCCGACCACCGACCGCAGGGTCGGTACCGTCGAGTCATAGGTCGTGCCAGGAAGGAACTCAAATGCCTGGGCACGAAGCGACTCCCCGGAGCCGATGAGAAGACTGAATAACAAGAGCAGGCAGAATCGAACCATGGCGCTGATTTTCTCCTTCTGGTGTCTTTCCGGTCCTCCTGGGTCGGTCCCTTTGGAGGGAATCGATGATCGACCACGTCTTCCTTATCCTCACCGGAGGCTAAGCAGGAGATGGAACCCGACGGACTTCACGAATGACTCAGAGAAGTATCACGCACCCCGCCCACGGTCAAGCTGCCAGCTCTTGATCCCGTGGGCGACTGGTTGGTCTCCCGTCGTCACTTGTGGTACACAGAGGAGGTGGGGAGATGGGTGTTCAGCCTCTCCGGCTCGTTCACCTGAGGATCTTCCCGAAAACAGTCTGCTCATTTGACAATGGAGGTCCGAGAGAATGCACGCCAGGAAACTTTTGTCGACACAAGCCGGTATCGCCCTCTTGGTCGTCGGGCTCTGCAGCTTCGCCACCCTGAGCCAGCAGCCGCCTGCCAGCCCCCGCAAAGCGGTCGAAGCGGTCGTCGGAGGGAAGAAGGTCTCCCTTGACTACAGCGCTCCTTCCGTCCGTGGGCGGCAGATCTTCGGTGCGCTTGTTCCCTATGACAAGGTGTGGAGATTTGGCGCCAACAAGGCGACCCACCTCAAGACAGATGGAGACCTGATGATCGGCTCGCTCGCCGTGCCGGCGGGTTCGTACTCGCTCTATGCCTTGCCGACCAGCGGGGGCATGAAGCTGATCGTCAACAAACAGACGGGACAATGGGGAACTGTCTATGACGCCGCCCAGGATCTGGGTCGGGTCGAGATGGCCGTCAGTAAACCGTCCGCTCCTGTTGAGCAGATGTCTTTGTCGATTGAGGGGGGGACGTTGACCTTCCAGTGGGAGAATGTCAAGGCAACGGTACCAGTGAAATAGGGTATAGGGGGATAGGGGAATAGGACGAATAGGACCTATAGGACGCATAGGACCTATCGGTCAAATAAGTTGGATGGGCTGGCAGGGATAGTACTCCATATTCGTCCTATTCGTCCTATCCGTCCTATCCGTCCTATCCACCTTCAAGGAACAATCCGTGTCTCCCCTGAAAGTCGAATCGGCATGGAATCCTCGCGGCTGCCAATGACATAAATGGCAATCGCGGCAATCGCTCCGACCGTGGCAAAGAC
>JBEIJP010000230.1:0-5347 GCA_040380245.1 Acidobacteriota bacterium
CGAGGCCGGATCGGATCGGCTGTGCGAACTGGACGAGGACTGCCCGGTGCTTCCTCCCGCGGCCAATCGGGCGCTCCAGGAGTGGCGCGAGGCGTCCAGCCAGCTGCCTGCGGAGGCGACGCGCCTCTACGTCGTCACGGGAGAGGGCGCCAACGGATCCGAGGTGCAGGTCGTCCCGGCGACTGGAGAGGGGGCCCGCACTGCGGAGGTCGACGCGCGCGGCACGGTCGTTCAGCAGGTCGGGACGTATCTCTACCAGTTCGGGATCCGCTCATTCTTTCAGGGCAACCGCTTTCTGGTCAGCCAACTGGTCGAGACGGCCCTCGGGGCGGCCAGGGGAGAGACGGCGATCGACCTCTACGCCGGCGTCGGGCTCTTCACCCTGCCACTGGCCAGCCGCTTTCGGCGTGTCTGCGCCGTCGAGGGCAGCCGGCTCTCCGTCGCGCACGGCGAGGCCAATGTCCGGCGCCACGGCCTGCAGAATGTGACCTATCAACCTTTCTCCGTCGAGCACTGGCTGGGCCAGCGAACCCGCGGATGGGAGCGACCCGATCTTCTCCTTCTCGACCCTCCCCGCGCCGGCGCCAGTCGGGTGGTCATCGAGCGGATCGTCGCCCTCGCTCCGGCGCAGATCGTCTACGTCTCCTGCGACCCGGCAACGCTGGCCCGCGATTTGAAACAGTTGGCGGCAGCCGGCTATCATCCAACCGCGGTGACGGCTGTCGACCTCTTTCCGCAAACGTATCACGTCGAGACGGTGGTTCACCTGCGTCGCGCTGCCTGACCGCCGGTCACTGTCACCCCTGCCACCCCCTGCCACCCCCTGCCACCCCCTGCTACCCCTGCCACCCCTTAACAGGCCTGAGTCTATCTTCGAGGGAGAACTCGAAGAGGGAAGGGAGGAGTGTGTGGAAGGCGGACTCGACCCAGTGAAGCGGCATCGATTCCCAGGGCTGGGGAGCGGCGAGGCGCCGTTGTGGTGGGCGGGTCTCTCGTTTCTGCTGGGGATGGGGCTCGCCTCGACCGGGAGGGTGCCGACCTCGATCTGGATCGCGCTGGCGGGGCTGGGTTGGGCGGTGGCGCTCGCCTGGCGCTGGCGTCGGGGGACGGCGCTCGGGCTATGGATGGGCCTGGCCGGCGCGGGAGGACTCTGCTGGCTGGTCGATCTGGAGGAGCGGCAGAAGGGGGCAATCCGGGCACTCTACGAGGCGGGCGTCTTTCACGCAGAGGAACCGGTTGCGCTCGAAGGCAGACTGGAGCGGGAGCCGGAGCTGGCCCCGGACCGGATCCACCTGCTGCTTGAGGTCGAACGAGCGACGTCTGAGCGGCGGGCGTTTCCAGTTCAGGGGAGGGTGCGGCTGATCGTGCCGGTGCGGGATGCCGTCACCCGTCGGGAGTACGATGCGCTTGGCCTGGTCTATGGCGATCGGCTTCGAGTGCTGGCGCGACTGCGGCTCCGATGGGGCTATCGCAACCCGGGAGCCCCGCCGTTGGGAGAGATTCTGGAGGGGCGGGGGATCGTCGCCACGGGCACGGTCAAGAGTCCGCTGCTGCTCGAGAGGCAGGGAAGGGGGCCGCGTTCCGAAGTCATGGCCTGGCTTTGGCACGGGCGCGCCGAAGGCATTCGCGTCCTCCTGCGGGAGGTGGAGCAGCCGGCGGCGGGTCTGCTGGTCGCCTCGCTCTTCGGGAACCGCTACTTTCTCTCCCGGCAAGCGGCAGAGGCCTTTCGAGATGGAGGGACCTTTCATCTGCTGGTGATCTCCGGGGCCCACGTCGCCATTCTGGCGATGCTGGTCTGGAAGGGGCTGGGGTGGTTGATCCCTGGACAGAAGACACGGCTGGGGATCGGTCTGGTGTTGGTCTGGGGTTACGCGGGAATGGTTGGGGCTGAGCCACCGGTGTTGCGGGCGGTCCTGATGTTGTCGATCCACTTGATCGGGCGGGAGCTGGCCCGCTCCCATTCCGGGGCCAATGGGCTGGGGGCGGCGGCCCTGGGGATGCTCGCCTGGGAACCGCAGGGGCTCTACGATCCAGGCTTTCAGCTCTCATTTCTGGCGGTCGCGGCGATCGTCGTCTGGGTCGTCCCTCTTGGAGAGCGGCTGCGCGCCATCGGCGAGTGGCAGCCAGCCGTCTCCACCCCCTTTCCACCACACGCGCCCAGGCTGTTGAGGTGGGGAGCGGAGATTCTCTTCTGGAACGGGGCGCGGTTCCTGCGAGAGATGCGTCGCGAGCGCATCCGCTATTGTCTGCCGAAGGCACGGACAGCCACCTGGCTTTCACGGCGACGGCTCCAGCCGGTTCTTCGCGCAATCGGGCTTGGCCTGCTCTCGACAACGTTGATCCAGATCGCGCTGCTTCCCTTGATGATCGACCGATTTCATCGGGTCTCGCTGCTCTCGCCGGCGATCAATCTGGTCGAGTCGGCGTTGATCACGCTCCTGATGGTTGGTGGAGCGCTCGAAGTGGCGCTCCACACCCTGCTTGGGGTGGGCGGGGAGGGGCGAGGGTGGTGTTCGCAGACGGGGCTGGCCCGCCTCCTTGGCGAGCTGGGCGACTGGGCCGTCAGGCTCGGGGAGACGATGGCCCGCTGGCCGGGCGGTCGTCATCGCCCTCCGGGGATCCCGGGGATCGAAGACGGGCTCTTCCTGCTCTTTGGGATGGCACTGCTGGTTCTCCTGGCGATCCTCCATCGTTGGAACCCACTCGGGCCACCGCAAGGGGCCGAGGAACGGAGGCGCTCACAACACTCAGCGGGTCTGGTCGTCGGGGCCAGCCTGCTGCTCGTCTCGATCCCGCTGCTCTTTCTCCTTCCCCTCGTCCCGCACGCGCGGCCAGTCGGTCGACTCAGCCTGACCTTCCTCGACGTCGGACAGGGGGACGCGATCCTGGCCTCCTTTCCAGATCGCCATCTCGTGCTGATCGACAGTGGCGGGGACGCTCGACCTGGTCAAATTCCGGGCCTCCCGGAAGCGGAAGCGGAGGGAACCTTTGAGGAGGATCAACCCGGCATCGCCGAGATGGCCCTCATGCCCTTCCTCTGGAGCCAGGGAGTTCGCCACCTCGACCGCATCGTCGGGACGCACGACCACGAAGACCACATCGGCGGCTTTGCGACGCTGGTGCGCCACTTTTCAGTCGGCGAGGCCTGGCAGGGGGACGGGCGCGAGGGCGTCAAGGGCAGGGAAGAGGGCCGGTTTCAGGAGATGGTTGGCGACGCGGACATCCCGCTGCGCCGGCTCAGGACGGGGGACAACTTCGAGATCGGCGGGGTTCGCGTCGAAGCGCTCTTTGTCGCCGATGCCCGAAAGTTCCGCTCACCGAACGATCGGTCGCTCGTCCTGCGGCTGACCTTCGGGAAGCACCGGTTTCTCCTTCCGGGAGACATCGAGGCGGGGGCGGAGGCCGCCTTGCTGGCGGCAGGTCTCGATCCTGCCGCCGAGGTGCTCAAGGTGGCGCACCACGGTTCCCGGACCTCTTCAACCGCGCCGTTTCTCGACCGGGTCGGGGCGCAGATCGCCATCGTCTCGGCGGGTTCGCCAAGCCCCTTCGGCCATCCCCATCCCGAGGTTCTCGACAGACTTCATCAGCGGGGAGTGCGGGTCTACCGAACATCGACCTGCGGCGCGATCACGCTGACGACCGATGGCGAGGATCTCACCGTCGAGACCATGGTTCCGTGTGATCCCACTCCCTGATCAGCGGACACAGCGAAATCCGCTGTGGAGCAGTCCCGTATCCGGGCTCGATTTCATGCGGGCCGAGACCCGGTAACTGGCACAGTACGAGTCGTGGCAGAGAAAGGAGCCGCCGCGCTGGACCCGCTTCGGCATACCGGGCTCTTGCGGGTCGAAGCTGCTCGACGGGCCCGTCGGATTCTCGACGACTCCGGCCCGGGGATCGCGCTGGTAGGTGTCGGGACGATACCAGTCGGCACACCACTCCCAGACGTTGCCGCTGATCTCGTAGAGCCCATATCCATTGGGTGGAAAGCTCCGAACGGGCGCGGCGAGGGCATGCCCGTCCCGCAAGCTGTTGCGATCGGGGAAGCTGCCTTGCCAGGTGTTGGCACGGGGGCTCCCGGCCTCGATCGGTTCGTTGCCCCAGGCAAAGATCGCCTCCCGCAGCCCACCCCGAGCCGCCCACTCCCACTCCGCCTCCGTCGGGAGTCGTTTCCCCGCCCAGCTGGCGTAGGCGACCGCGTCATCCCAGGAGATGTGGACCACGGGATGGTTCTCTTTTCCGGTGATCGAGCTGGACGGCCCCAGCGGGTGGCGCCAGTTGGCCCCTGGCGTCCAGGCCCACCAGTAGGCAGGATCGGTCAACGGAACCGGCTGCGCAGGTTGGCGAAAGACGAGTGAGCCGGCGACGAGGACACCCGGCGGCGGTCTGGGGGTTCCAGGGGGAAGAGTCTGACGCATCTCTTCCCAGTCTGGCGCGCGCTCAGCAGTTGTCTGATAGCCGGTCGCCTTGACGAAGGCGGAGAACTGCGCGTTGGTCACCTCGGTCTCATCCATCCAGAATCCGCTGACCCGGACCCGGTGGGCAGGCTTCTCATCGTCGCGGGCGAATGTGTCCTGCCCGCTGGCTCCCATGATGAACTCCCCGCCGGGAATCCAGACCATCCCCGCCTTCTCCCCTTCGCCAACCTGCGGCTGGGTGACCTCCTTGGGCGCTCCCTCCGGGGCGTCTCCGAGACGGGAGAGGACCGCCGCCCGGCTGGAGGGCTGATGTTCGCAGACCCCCCCGTCGTGCCGGTGCCCTTCATGCCCCTGGTCTGAGGCCGCCGGAGTTTCCGAGGAGCGGCAGCCCGTCAGACCCCCTACCAACCCTGCCAACCAGAGAACCCCCGCCAACCATTTCATCCGGTCCATCCTGCGCCGATTCATTTGATCCGATCCTTTCTCTGCGAGGAACCCATCCCCGCTCGCTCGAGGTTCTCTGTCTGCCCTTCCGGCGGCAGGGAAGGGGCACTTGCCGCTGGACAGGGGAGGATTTCGGCGGGGCCGCCATTCAGATGAACGATTCGACATTGCCGCTCGGGAAAGGCGGCCAGCAACCGCTGATCGCTCTCCGGATCCATCTCCCTCGCCCAGAGCACCGGGCTCTCCGCCAGGTCGATCGAATTGTAGACCCACTCCTGATGCGGATTGTGTGCCGGCCCATACCGGACCAGCAGCAACCATTTGGGTGGGCTTTTCCGGCTTTCCGACGGAGGCGCAGCGCCGCCCGCTTGCAAGCGCTCAGCGAGAGCGGTTCGTTCCGCCGCCCAGGCCCAGCTGCCCGACGCGTCCCGATCGATGCGCAGCGAGAGGTGGACCACCCCGAGGAAGCTCAGCAGAACGGCGGC
>JBEIJP010000231.1:0-5316 GCA_040380245.1 Acidobacteriota bacterium
CCTCCCCGATGATGGGATCATCGAGAATGCGCGGGAAGACTCCCGCCAACTCCCAGGTGTGAAAGAAAGGGCTCCAGTCGATGTAGCGCGCGATCTCCTCCAACGAGTACCCGTCAAAGGAGCGACACCCGGTAAAGGCGGGAACGGGCAGCTCGGTGCTTGTCCAATCGATCGGGGTACGGTTGGCGCGCGCCTCGGTGAGCGGCAGCAGGACGCGCTGCTCCTTGCCGGCGGCGTGCGTCTCGCGGTCCTGCTGCTGTTGTCGCAGGTTGTTCAGCGCGTAGTCGCCCCGGTGGTCCGGGCTCAGCAGGTTGCCCACCACTGAGACGGCGCGCGAAGCGTCGGTGACGTGAACGATGGGCGGTTCATAATGCGGTGCGATCTTGACCGCGGTGTGGACCCGGCTGGTCGTCGCCCCCCCAATCAGCAGCGGAATGGTGAACCCTTCCCGCTGCATCTCGCGGGCAACGTGCACCATCTCGTCGAGCGACGGCGTGATCAGCCCACTGAGCCCAATGACATCGACCGCTCTCTCTTTCGCGGCTTGAAGGATCTTGTCGCAGGAGACCATGACTCCCATGTCGATCACTTCGTAATTGTTGCAGCCCAGGACCACACCGACGATGTTCTTTCCGATGTCGTGAACGTCCCCCTTGACCGTCGCGAGGAGAATGCGCCCCTGCGCCTGCCCCATGCCCCCCGCCCGCTCGGCTTCCATGTAGGGTGTCAGCCAGGCGACAGCCTTCTTCATGACCCGCGCCGACTTGACCACCTGGGGCAGGAACATCTTCCCCGCCCCGAAGAGATCCCCGACAATGTTCATCCCGGACATGAGGGGGCCTTCGATCACCTGGAGGGGACGACCATAGCGTTGCCGGGCCTCCTCGACATCCTCGTCGATGAAGTCGACGATGCCCTTGATCAGCGCGTGCTCCAGGCGCTTCTCGACGGGCCAGCCACGCCACTCCTCGCTCTCGCGAACCTCGACCTTCCCGGATTGCCGGTTCTGTTCCGCGTAGCCAATCAACCGCTCCGTCGCGTCTGGCCGCCGGTTGAGCAGAACATCCTCGACCAGGTTGAGCAGCTCCGGGGGGATCTCGTCGTAGACGGCCAGCTGCCCGGCGTTGACAATCCCCATATCCAGCCCCGCCCGTATGGCGTGGTAGAGAAAGGCCGAGTGCATGCCCTCGCGTACCGGATTGTTCCCCCGAAAAGAGAAAGAGATGTTGCTGACGCCGCCGCTGACCTTGGCCCCCGGCAGGTTCTCCTTGATCCACTGCGTCGCGCGAATGAAGTCGACCGCGTAGTTGTTGTGCTCCTCGATCCCCGTCGCGACCGTCAAAATATTGGGATCGAAGATGACGTCCTGCGGCGGGAAGCCGACCTCGTCGACCAGAATTCGGTAGGCCCGCTCGCAGATCTCGATCTTTCGCTCATAGGAATCGGCCTGTCCTCGCTCGTCGAACGCCATGACGATGACGGCCGCGCCGTACTGACGAATCAGACGGGCATGGCGCAGAAACTCTTCCTTGCCCTCCTTGAGAGAGATCGAGTTGACGATCCCCTTGCCCTGCAGGCACTGCAGCCCTGCTTCCAGAACAGACCATTTGGAGGAGTCGATGACGATCGGAACCCGCGCGATGTCCGGCTCGGAGGCCACCAGATTGAGGAAGTGGACCATCGCCCCCTGCGAGTCGAGCATCCCCTCGTCCATGTTGATGTCGATCAGCTGCGCGCCATTCTCGACCTGTTGCCGCGCCACCGCGAGGGCCTCCTCGTACTGGCCATTGAGGATCAGCTTGGCGAACTTGGGAGATCCCGTCACATTGGTCCGCTCCCCCAGGTTGACAAAGTTGGTTTCGGGGCGAATCACCACCGCCTCCAACCCGCTCAACTCCAGGTAGGGGCGAGGCGGCGGCGGGACACGCGGAGGGTACGGACGCACCGCCTCGGCAATCGCCCGGATGTGCTCCGGAGTGGTCCCGCAACACCCCCCGACCACGTTGAGAAACCCACTCGCCGCCCACTCCGCCAGCTGGGGAGCGAGCGTCTCGGGGGTCTCGGGAAACCCTGTTGGCAGTAGTGGGTTGGGCAGTCCGGCGTTGGGATAGGCGCTCACCGCGATCGGCGCCAGCCCAGCCAGCTCCTCGATGTAGGGACGCATCTCCTTCGGACCGAGGGCGCAGTTGATGCCGATGCTCAGGAGCGGCGCGTGTCTGGTCGAAATGTAGTAGGCCTCGACCGTCTGCCCCGAGAGCGTGCGGCCACTCAGATCGGTGATGGTGAAGGAGAGCATCAGAGGGAGAGATCGACCCAGATCCCGGAACAGGTTCTGGATGGCGAAGAGCGCCGCCTTGGAGTTGAGCGAATCGAAGACCGTCTCGACCAACAGGAGATCGGACCCTCCATCGACCAACCCCTTCGCCTGCTCGTAGTAGGAATCGGCAACCTCGGCAAAAGTCACCGCCCGGTAAGCGGGATTGTTGACATCCGGTGAGAGCGAGGTCGTCTTGTTGGTCGGCCCGAGCGCCCCGGCGACAAAGCGCGTCTCCCCGGGATGGGTCAGATGAAACTGATCGACCGCCTCCCGTGCTACCCGCGCTGCCGCGACATTGAGTTCATAGGCCAGTCCCTCCATCCCAAAGTCCGCCAGGGAGACCGACTGGGCGTTGAAGGTGTTGGTCTCGATGATGTCTGCCCCGGCTTCGAGGTAGAGGCGGTGGATCTCCCGCACCAGATCGGGTTGCGTGATCGAGAGAAGGTCGTTGTTCCCCTTGAGATCCCGCGACCAGTCCTGAAAGCGCTCCCCTCGGTAGGCCGCCTCGTCCAGTCGGTGGCGCTGGATCATCGTCCCCATCGCCCCATCGATGATGAGGATGCGTTGCTGGAGAAGCTGCTGTAGTGTCGTCAATGTCTCGGATTGTTGCGTCACGTTGGTTTGAAACCCCCGGTTTGTGTCATCTGCCAGACCCCGTCGCCGCGCGTTCAACGAAGCGCCTCGAAGACCTCCAGTGCGTGCGGAATCTTTCCAAAGGGTGCGGAGACCTGCACTCCCTGGACGTACGGGCGCACCTCTTCGAGCATCTCGCGGGCAATGCGCACCCCTTCCTCGAGCGCGGCCGCGCCGTCCGGGGCACGCCGCATCCGTTCCAGGATCGTATCGGGCACGGAAACACCCGGCACCTCGTTGTTGAGAAACTCCGCGTTGCGGTAACTCGTCAATGGCCAGATTCCCGGGACGATCGGGATCCGGCAGTGCTCGATCCGCTTCAGAAAGGAGAGGAGCTGCCCAACGTCAAAGACCGGCTGGGTGATGGCATACTCGGCGCCGGCTTCGACCTTCCACTCGAACCGCTTCAGTTCGTGCTCCAGATCGATCGCCCCGGGATTGACTCCCACGCCGATAACGAACGCCGTCGGCTTCCCGATCCCATTCCCGCCCGAGTCGATGCCGTGGTTGAGCCGATTGACCAGATTGGCCAGTCCAATCGCGTCGATATCAAAGACGGCCGTCGCGTCCGGATAGGGCCCCATCTTCGGCGGATCGCCCGTCACCAGAAGGAAGTTGCGCAGCCCAAGGGCTGCCGCGCCCAGCAGATCGGAGTACATCCCGAGCAGGTTCCGATCGCGGCAGGCATAGTGGGTCACCGCCTCGATTCCCACTTCCCGTTCGATGATCAGCGAGACCGCGAGCGCGCCCATCCGCGACTGGGCGCGGGGTCCGTCAGGCACATTGACCGCGTCGACCCCCGCCTCCTTGAGCAGGCGAACCCCCTCGATCATCCGGGAGGGATCGCACCCCTTTGGCGGAACGATCTCGACACTCGTCACAAACCGACCCGCCGCCAGACTCGCGCCAAACTTCGATCGCTCGGCCAGGGGAACCGGCTCGACCCCGGCCGACTGCTCCTCCACCGTGATCGCCGCCACCATCTTGCGACCCGGGCTGAGCGCGCGGACCGCGTCGGCCATCAGCTTGATATGCTCTGGAGTCGTGCCGCAACAGCCACCGAGGAACTTGACACCGGCGCTGATCAGCCATTTGGCGTACCGCGCAAAATATTCCGGAGAGGCGAGATAGATCTGCCGCCCTCCGACGTCGCGCGGCAGTCCGGCATTGGGCTGGGCACTGAGGCGTCGATTGGTATGTTGCTGCATCTTCTCGATCGCTTCGAGGATGATCTGCGGTCCCACCGAACAGTTCAGCCCAATGACATCCGCGCCAGCCTGGTTGAGCCACCGATCGAGCTGTGGCGTAAAGACCTCGGGAGCAGTCCCATAGGCCGTCGCCCCCTCCTCGTTGATCGTCATCTGGGCGAAGATGACGGCATCGCTCACCTCGCGCACGGCGAGAATCGCTTGTCGGATTTCCGCCAGATCGTGGAACGTCTCCAGCATGAAACAGTCGACCCCTCCCTCCATCAAGAGGGAGGCCTGTTCCCGGAAATGGTCGCGCGCCTCATCGAGTGAGGTCGGTCCATACGGCTCCAGCCGGACTCCCAGCGGCGAGATCGCCCCGGCGACATAGACTTCCCGCTTGGCCTCCTCTGCGGCCCGTCGCGCGATTCGGACCGCGCTCAGATTGATCTCCCGCAGCTTCTCGTCCAATCCCTGATGGGAGAGCTTGGGGCGCGTCGCCCCGTAGGTGTTCGTCTCGATGATCTCGGCGCCTGCCCGGATGTAGGCGCGGTGGATGTCCGCAATCAGGTCCGGGCTGGTCAGATTCAGTTCATCGTAGCTGGCGTTGATGAAGACCCCTTTGTTGTAGATCATCGTCCCCATCGCCCCATCGAAGATCCGAACCCGATCCTCTTCCATGAATTCCCGAAACGTTCTCATCTTCGTGCCCCCTCTCCTTCGTGCTCTTTTTCCGCGTCCACCGGAAGCCTCATCGGTCCTGGTAAACTGCAAATGTAAAATAGAAAACCCCGCGTCAACTGCTACGCGGGGGCCATTTTCCATCTCCTGGAAGAGGAAAATTCTTCTCGTCTTCCCCAAGTCGGCGAATACCGAGAGGCTGTTCCGGGAAGGCTCGTTAGCAGTTTTTTTTCCGTGGAGCAATTCGCCAGAAATCGCCACGCATACCAGATTGTCTGAGTGGGAGGTTCGACTCCCTCGCTGCTTGTTCAGCAGAGTAGATCAAGAGTTCCGACCAGCGAGTCTGATCAGAACGCCAGACGAGGTCGACCCTAAGGTCGAATTGAAACGAGGGGAGCCGATTGATTTGAACGACTCCCCTCATCTCACATCTGGCGGAGGCAGAAGGATTCGAACCTTCGGTAAGAGTTTTAGCCCCTACAACGGTTTAGCAAACCG
>JBEIJP010000232.1:0-5315 GCA_040380245.1 Acidobacteriota bacterium
GCCTCGCCCGGGTCGTGTCGTCGAGATTCGCGCCACCCCAGGACAGACCGTTCCAGCCGGCTTCGTGCTGGCGATTCTGGAATGAGGCTCCAGCGAGTTCTTCGAGAGGAAGAGGCGACGCTTGAACTTTGGGAGACGCTCTGGTAGTTTGTGATGCGAATAGGATTGATAGGAAGAATAGAAGAAAAATAGGACCTATAGGACAGATAGGACAGATAGGACAGATAGGACGAATAGATCGTACAAAGAACAAATAGGATAAGAGCGGCAGGACAGACAGAATGATTAGGACTGACCGGATCGATTGAACGCACTGGGTGGGAGGCCATTTGATGTCCTATAGGGCCTATAGGGCCTATACGTCCTATTCTTCCTATTCTTCCTATTCTTTCTAAAATTAAAAGGAGACAATACCAGGAATGTCGTTAGCCAAAGAAGCCAAGGTAGAGATCATCACTTCATACAAAATGCACGACCTGGATACGGGCTCACCGGAGGTTCAGGTAGCGCTTCTCTCAAAGCGCATCACCGAGTTGACGGAGCATTTTCGGACACACGTCAAAGACAACCACTCCCGTCGGGGGCTGCTCAAACTGGTCAGCCAGCGACGAAGCCTGCTCGACTATCTCAAGCGGCGGGACATCAACCGTTACCACGATCTGATCGCTCGCCTCGGTCTGCGCAAATAGATCCGGGAGGGATTTGCGGCGCCGGCCGGATCGGTGTCGCCCTGGTTGTACAGCCGAACGTGACGGCGAACAGTTCCCGAGACACCGGGCTCAGATTGAGCGTATCCGGGTAGCGAAGGGAATGGAAGCCTCGACTCTCTGGATGAGAGCGGGGGGCAGCCATCATTTTCCAACTCACAGCCACCGCGAACAGCCGCTTCCTGCTAGGGTCGGGCCTGCTTCGGGGTGGCTTTCTCGTTTTTACCCCGTCGCGCCTTGGGTGCCGCAGGAGGTGACCGTGTGGGACAGGTTGAGAATTGTGAAGCAACGAGAATAGACAAAGAACGCGATTGGGTACTTGCACAAACAGGAGACCACAAATGTTTTTGAAACAAGGGATCAATCTTGGGGGTCGTGACCTGACCATCGAGACGGGGCGTATCGCCAAGCAGGCGGATGGGGCAGTCCTGGTGACCCAGGGGGAGACGGTCGTGTTGGTGACCGCCGTCTCGGCGCGAACCCCGAAGACGGGAATCGACTTCTTCCCACTGACCGTCGACTACAGAGAGTATGGGTATGCGGCAGGGCGGATTCCCGGAGGCTATTTCAAACGAGAGGGACGCCCGACGGAGAAAGAGATCCTGACGTGCCGGCTGACAGATCGGCCGATCCGCCCCCTCTTCCCGGAGGGCTACAAGTTCGAGACGCAGATCATCTCGATGGTCATCTCGGCGGATGACGAACACGATCCAGACGTCCTCTCGATCACGGGGGCTTCGGCCGCCCTCTACCTCTCCGACATTCCCTTTCATCACCCGATTGCTGGGGTGCGGGTTGGGCTGGTCGAGGGAGTCTACGTTGTCAATCCGTCCTATGAGCAGCTCCGCAATTCGGCGCTCAACCTGGTGGTCGCGGGAAGCGAAGAAGCGATCGTCATGGTCGAAGCCGGAGCGAAAGAGGTAAGTGAGAGCGTCATGGTAGAGGCGTTGATGTTCGCGCACGGCGAGATCCGCAAACTCTGTCAGCTCCAGCGGTCGATGTTCGAGGCGCTGCAGATCACCAAGCGCGCCTTCGAGGCTCCGGCGGTCAATGAAGAATTCTTCAAGGAGCTGGAGGAGAAGTACGCGGCGGACCTGCGTGCGGCGCTCGATGTCTCGACCCAGTCGAAGCTGGCGAGCTACAGCGCGATCGATGGGCTCAAGAAGAAGGTCATCGAAAGCGTGCCCGATGAGGAGTCAGCTCGCCGTGCTGAAGTGGCGGGGCTCTTCGATCGTCTCAAGGAGAAGATCTTCCGGGACGACATTCTGCACAACCGCCGTCGACCGGATGGACGTCGCTTCTCCGAGATCCGGCCGATCTCGATCGAGACCGGGTGGTTGCCCCGCACGCACGGCTCGGCTCTCTTCACCCGCGGAGAGACCCAGGCGATCGTCACCGCGACGCTGGGTACTTCGCAGGATGTTCAGTATATCGACAGCCTCGAAACGGGTGAGTACAAGCGCCGCTTCATGCTCAACTACAACTTCCCTCCCTTCTCGGTCGGTGAGACCGGACGGACGGGCAGTCCGGGTCGCCGGGAGATTGGTCACGGTGCCTTGGCGCAGCGATCGCTCGAAGCGGTCATGCCGGGGGAGGACGAGTGGGCCTACACCGTCCGGATCGTCTCCGATATCACCGAGTCGAACGGCTCGTCGTCGATGGCGACGGTCTGTGGCGGCTCTCTCGCTCTGATGGACGCGGGGGTTCCGATCAAAGCGCCCGTTGCGGGAGTGGCGATGGGCCTGGTGATGGAAGAGAAGAAGTATGCCATTCTCACCGATATTGCCGGCGCGGAAGATCATTACGGCGACATGGACTTCAAGGTGGCTGGTACCCGGGATGGGATCACGGGGTTGCAGATGGACATCAAGGTCACCGGGCTCAACCCGATGATCCTGGCGGACGCCCTCGAACAGGCACGGAAAGGTCGACACTACATCCTCGACCATATGGATGCCATCCTGCTGGAGCCACGGTCCGAGATGAGCCCGTACGCACCCAGAATCGTCACCATCCAGATCTCGCCGGACAAGATTCGCGACGTCATTGGACCGGGCGGCAAGGTCATCCGCGGTATCCAGGAGAAGACCGGAGCCAAGATCGACATCAGCGACGATGGGCGCGTCTCGATCGCGACCGCCAGTGGAGAGGCCGCCGAGGCCGCGCTGCAGATGGTTCGGGATTTGACGGCGGAAGCCGAACTGAACAAGACCTATCTGGGCACCGTCTCGCGCATCGTCGACTTTGGCGCGTTCATCGAGATTCTCCCCGGACTGGACGGGCTGCTTCACGTTTCGGAGATCGCTGACTACCGCGTCCGCGACGTCCGCGACGAGTTGAAGGAGGGGCAGCAGATCCTCGTCAAGTGTATCGGAATCGAGGGGAACAAGGTGCGGCTCAGCCGCAAGGCGGTCCTCAAGGACGAGAAGAAGGGGAAGGGAGGCGAGTAGCCCCCTCCCCTCCACCAAGCGGAGCCCAGACAGGGGCCCATTCAGCAGGAGGAAGGAAGATTTTGATACGACTGGCAGTCTCTGGAACGATGGCCGTGCTGCTGCTCCTCGGGGGGAGTCGCTGGTGGGCAGAATCGGCGGGCTCTCCCGCCTCTGCCCAGGGGCCCCCTTCTGCAGGCGCGGCGCCCAGCGGGCAAATCCGCGATCCGCGGGAGAAGCGCCTCGCCAACATTCGACAATTGACTTTCGGAGGAGAGAATGCGGAGGCCTATTTCTCTCCCGATGGCAAGAAACTGGTCTTTCAACGGACGAGTCAATCGGACGGCTGTGACCAGATCTTTAGCATGAACCTCGATGGATCGGATGTCCGGCAGATCTCCAATGGTCAGGGAAAGACCACCTGCGCCTACTTCACACCGGACAATCGATCGATCGTCTACGCGACGACCTTTCTCGCCGATCCGAAATGTCCTCCCAAACCAGACTACTCGCTGGGCTACGTCTGGTCCCTCTTTCCGGGCTTCGAGATCGTCCGGGCCAGGCCGGACGGATCAGGACTTCGTCGACTGACGAACAGCCCGCGGTACGACGCCGAGGCGACGATCAATCCGAAAGGAACGATCGCGTTCACCAGCCTGCGGACCGGCGACCTGGAGATCTACACTATGGATCGAAACGGCCGCCGCCTGCGCCAATTGACCAATGAGCTGGGGTATGATGGCGGGCCCTTCTGGAGCCAGGATGGCTCTCTCATCGCCTATCGCGCCTATCACCCGGAGACCGAGAAGGAGAAGGCAGACTACCTCTCCCTCCTCGAAAAGGACTTGATCCGGCCGAGCAAACTCGACCTCTATGTGATGAACGCCGATGGCTCGAACAAGCGCCGGGTGACCAGGAATGGCAAGGCCAACTTTGCCCCCTACCTTTTCCCCAACAACCGTCGCGTCATCTTCTCCTCCAACCTGGACGATTCGCGAGGGCGCGACTTTGAGCTCTACGCCATCAACCTCGATGGAAGCGACCTGGAGCGGATCACCTTCAATCCGACCTTTGATGGGTTCCCGATGTTCTCCCCCGATGGGAAAAAACTGGTCTTCTGTTCCAACCGCAACGCGGCGAAGACTGGCGACACCAACGTCTTCATCGCCGACTGGGTCGAAGACGGCAAGTGACATCGGAGCGTTTGGCATGAAGAAAGCCGGCTGGGACTTCTGTCCAGCCGGCTTTCTTCTTTGGTAATGACCGTTAGCGGCTTTGAAAGAGGTCAGAATTGAACTGTGTCGCCTGCCCCATCGCGGCAAAATGGAAGTCCCGGAGGTAGGCCCGGGAGACGCGCTGGATATCTTCCGGAGTCACCTGAGCGGTCACCTCCATCCAGGTGAGCAGGCGGCGCCAGCCGCCTCCCTGGAGTTCATATTCAGCGAGTCGGGCCGCCTGGGCGTCATTCGTCTCCAGTTTCTTGTAGTACTGGGTGAGAAATCCCCCAATAATCGCCCGCAGCGGCTCCTTGGGAATCTGCTGCCGCTGCAGAAAATCGATCTGATCGAACATCACCCGGAGGGTCTCGTTGGGACGCGGGGTCGTCACCGTCACATAGGCGGAGTTGGCGGCGTGAGAGAGAAGGGTCACATCTGCCCCGTAACTCAGATTCCGTTTGACTCGCACCTCCTGGAAGAAGAGCTGCTGGAGAATGTTGATCGTCACGGAGAAGGCGGGATAGTCCGGATGGCTGAGCGGAGGAGCCGCGAAAGTGCCGTGGATGTAGTTGGTGGCGACAGACTTGTCGATCAACTGGAATCGAGGGGTACCGGTGCCGGTCTGAGAGGGGAGCGGGAGGGTCGGTCGCACCCCTTGTCGGACTAACCGGCCAAAACTGGCGGTGACCTTCCGACGCATCTCCTCGGCCGGCAGGCTTCCGACCGTCACGACCAGCAATCGGTCTCCGTCGAGCAGCCTGGCGTGGTGGGCTTTCAGGTCAGCGACCGTCAAGCGGGAGAGCGAATCGATCGTCCCGACGGGAGCGGACCGGTAGGGATGGCCCTGGTAGAAGAGTTGGCCGGCCAGAAGGGCGACCGCGGACTCCGGGCTGTCCTCCTGCTGCCGGAGCCCACTGATGAGGCGATCCCGAACGAGGGAGATCTCCTTCTCCTCGAGGAGA
>JBEIJP010000233.1:0-5313 GCA_040380245.1 Acidobacteriota bacterium
GGTGGCGTCGCAAATCCTCTGGAAAGTCTGGGATCTCGCGGATCTTTTCGGCGACAAAGATCGTCTCCATGACCAGGTGGCCAATCATCTGGCCATCGTTGGTGTAGCCAAATCCGCGATCGTAGGAGAGTTCATCGATCTTGCCAAAGTCGTGGAGGACCGCCCCCGTCACCAGCAGGTCCGGGTCGATGCCCGAATAATGGCCCGCCACCAGCCGGCAGAGCTTGACCAGCGAGAGGCTGTGCTCAAGCAGCCCTCCGAGGTAGGGATGGTGCATCGTCTTCGCCGCTGGCGCCCGCTTGAATTTGCGGACCGTCTCCGCGTCCGCGAAGATCGCGTCGAGCAGGCGGCGTAGATGCTGGTTGCGAAACGCCTGCACGTACCCGAGCAGCTCCGCAAACATCTCGTCGACATCGAACCGAGTCGTCGGAAAGTAGTCGGCAAGGGTCACTTCGTGCGGCTGGCACGGGCGCACCCGGTGGAGGGTGATCTGCAAGTGGTTCCGATAGGTGTTGACCAGGCCGCGCACGAAGACGATATCATCCCGATCGAAGGTGTCGATCGTCTCCTCGAAATTGTCCCACCATTGCCCGAGCAGTTCCCCTGTCCGGTCGGCGAGCTGGAGCATGACGAACTGCCCCCCTGTCTTCTTGTTGCGCAGCTCCTTCGATTTGACCAGGAAGGTCGTGCTGACCGTCTGATTCGGAACCAGCTGACTGACAAAGATCTTGTCCATAATTGGTGAGGATCAAAGAAGATCGACGAGTGTGTGTGTCGGACTGGCCGTTGGAAAGAGGCCATCATCTACGCGGACCTGCGGGAGGGCGAGGGAGCCCGCCCTCCCGGCAGTCGTCTATTGCTGAGATGCCTCGCTGGCCTCGACATCGGCTGACTTCCGCTTGCGCTTCCGCTCCTTCTCCTCTTCCTTCCGCTGACGCTTCCGCTCCTTCTCCTCGATGTAGGGCACGCGTTTGATCTGGGCCGAGCGGACTTTGGCGTTGGCGAATTGGTAACGGGCGTCGATCTCGATGAAAGCGTCGTTGCGCAGTTTGTTGAGGTACTCCTCGATCTGCTTCTCGGACTTGAGGTTGACCAGGTAGCGGCCAATGGCGTCCTGCACCGACTCGTCGTCGAAGGAGAGTTCGCGGGGCTCTTTCCGCGCATCGACACGGAAGATATAGAAGCCGTTGTCGAGCCGGACGGGCTCGGTGACCGTCCCGGCCGGGGCCTTCTCGACCGCCTCCCGGACGGCGGGGGCCAGATCCGGAATCTTGATCGTACCGATCTGTCCGCGGCTCTTCTTGCCGAGATCATCATCGGAATAACGCTCGGCGAGGACGCCAAATTCGATGGCTCCTCCCCGTGCCTGCTGAAGCACATCTGCGGCTGTCGCCTTCGCCTTGGCCTCGTCCTTCCCAAAGGCGATAAAGACGCGACTGAGGGTCAGCTCACCGGCCTCCGTGAAGTACGACTTGTTCTTTTCGTAGGCTTCGCGCTTCTCCTTGTCCGTCAATTGCTGATAGACGCGACCATAGACCTCGCGACCGATGACGGCATCCTTGGAGAAGTTCTCCGCCATGATGCGTTTGACCTCATCGATGTCAAAATTGGCCTCACGCATCTTCTGGCCAAGACATTCGAGCGATTCGCAGTTGTTCTCCTTCATCATCCGAAGAAGCTGCTGATTGACCTGTGCGTCGACATTGATCGAAAGGTCTTTGGCCCGTTGCGAAAGCAGCTGAGTGTTGATCAGCTCATCGAGGATACGGGGTTTCCACTCGCTGAACTTCTTCTCGAGGTCCTCCCCCTTGAGACCCTGCTTGCGCAGCTCTTCGAGAACATCTCGCTGGGACGACTCGAAAGCGGAGCGCATGATGACGCCGGCATTGACGCGGGCGATCACCTCGTCCACCAGACTGGTCTCTTCTTCCTGAGCGTACCCGACAGGAGACAACAAGGCCACCAAGGCCAGCAACAGCAGCGCTCTCCATCGTTTCATAACAAATCCTCTATCGATATCGGTCATTTCTTTCCGCCATTTTCCAGCCAGCATTCCTGATGACACCCTTTCGCATCAACGCGTCCCGGTGAGAAGCGCACAGCCATTCCTCTTGAAGATCGCCTGGCGACGACGCCGGGCGGCTGGCTCTCCCCCACCCCCTCACGGGCCGGCATCTGCTCACGGGCTTCCATAGCGACCGCGGTAAGCGAAGCCAAGACGATCCCGATGGATGACGATCACCGCGGCGGCAGCGAGACGCTCTCCAAAAGCCTCGATCAACTGCCGTTTCTTTTCGCTCTGGAGGCGCTCGATCACCTCCTGCCGGATCTTTTCAAAGGGAAGCGGTTCGACTCTTTGCTCCAGCTTGAAGAGGTGATAACCATAGGTCGATTTGACGACATTGCTGACCGACCCGACCTTGAGGGAGACGACGGCCTGTTCAAGCGGAACGGGCAGCTGGTCGATTTCGTAGTAGATCAGTCCACCCTGTGCCGCCGTTGGCGCACTCGAGTGCTCCCGCGCGAGGACGGGAAAATCGTCTGGACGAGCAATCGACTGCCGGTGGAGGCGTCGTGCCTCGGCCTCTTCCGGGACCCGTATCTCGCGAACATAGAACCCGTACCGGGATGGATACTGATCGCGATTGGCCTCGTAGTGGGCCTTGATCTCGTCCTCGGTCACCGTGACTTCTTTGGGGAGCTGCTTCTCCGAGAATTTGAGTTCGAGAAGGTCATTGAGAATTTCGGTGCGGCGCTCGGCACTCTCGAGAATCGCGGGGTTCCGGTCATTCCCCACGGTGGTTGCCTGTTTGTACTGCGCCTCGAAACTCTGGCGGACCTCCTCCTCGGAGAGTTCAAAGTTCGAGTCGAGTGCCTGACGAACGATCAAATGCCGCAAGATAAACTTGTCGAGGAGGCTGCTGCGTTGCCGATCCTGGTCCAGGGGGCTGGCCGCAAAATCGGAGAGACGGGCCTTGACGAAACGGTCGAAAGCAGAGGCGTGCAGTGATTGACCGTTGACCTCGACGATGACCGGAGTCGGGTCGTCTTTCGACGCGTCCCGGGTAAAGCGCTGGCAACCCGTACCACCCATCCAGCTCACCACCCCCACCAGGGCGAACAGCACGAAGGGAGTCCGCGGCTTCCGCCGGGGGAGACCGCCAAATGGAGGTGGGAGAGCCAGATCGGAGGCCACTCGCGGCCCCCTCTCTCTGCCTGGCGAGTCCCCTACGATCGACTTGACCTCTGCTCGCGTTCCCTTCGTCATTCTCACACCAACCGGCTCACACCAACCGGCTCACCCTACCCGGTTCATTGGCAGCAGGCGAATAGAATTACATCGGTTATTTCCTTACTCTCAACCCCGGATGATACGCCGGGAGGAGAGGAAACGCAAAGGGGGGGCCGGATCAGGATCGTCCCCGTCGGCGACGGGCGAGCCCCATCATCACGAGGCCAAAGACCAGCAGAACTCCCCCCCACCAGAGGTTGACATTAAGAGAGAGGGATCGTTGGTAGATGTCGGTGGGGCCCACCACGCCAAAGGTGATCAACAGCCCTCCGATGACACTGAACATCAGCCCGATTGGCATCCGGATATCGAGACCCATCGCAATACCTCCATCGGAAATGAGCCCCGTCTCACACGGGACGCGTGCCTCCCAAACCATTACCAGAAGAGCAGATTGAGAAGCAGGACCATCGCGAGAACGCCCGCTCCCACCGGCCCAGGTCGCTGCCACCAGCGGAGCCCCTCCTCCCGCGGCCGTTCGGTGAGGGACCAGACGAGCCCGACCAGTTCATCGGTCTGCCTGGGACGAGTCACGAGGCTGATCAGAATCGTCAGCAGGAAGCAGGTGGCCCACGCAAAGATGGCAGTCCAGAAGTTCTGAGCCATCTCACTCGGGTAGAGATGGAGCGCGGCGATCCACCCTCCTTTGACGCCAACCACTCCGCCGCGGGGCAAACTCAAGCCGTGATGGAGGCAGGCTGCCAGCGTTCCTCCAAGCAGTCCGAAGAAGGCTCCGTGCCCGGTTGCCCGCTTCCAGAACATCCCCAGCAGAAAGGTAGCGAAGAGGGGTGCGTTGACGAAGGCGAAGACCAGCTGGAGCATATCCATGATGTTGTTGAATCGGGTCGCGACATAGGCGGCCCCGACCGAGACGACGATCCCAAAGACAGTCGCCATCCGTCCCATCCAGAGGTAGTGCTGATCGCTCGCTTCCCGGCGGATGTAGGATTGATAGATGTCGTAGGTCCAGACGGTATTGAAAGCCGTGACATTGCCGGCCATCCCCGACATGAAGCTGGCGATGAGCGCGGTCAATCCCAGTCCGAGAAGGCCGGTGGGGAAGTAGTGAACGAGCATCATCGGGATCGCCAGGTCATAGTTGTAGCCGCCATCGGGTCGCACAGGAAGCGAGAATCCCGTCTGCCCGGCCTGGTGGGTGAGGGCCATGGCGATCATTCCCGGCAGGATGACCAGGATCGGGAAGAGCATCTTCGGAACAGCGGCGATGAGGGGTGTTCGGCGCGCCGCCTGCATCGAGTCGGCCGCCATCGCCCGTTGCACCACCAGAAAGTCTGTGCACCAGTAGCCGAAGGAGAGAACGAAGCCCAATCCCATGGCCAGGCCAAAGATCTCCACGCCCATCGGATTGGACGAAGGATCCCCCCATCCAGCGCCAGGATTGCGTCCAGGCGCCGGGGGCGTAGCCGTTGCCGGTCGCCACTTCGGCAAGGCGCGACTGGAGACCACCCCACCCACCGGCGTCCTTCAATCCCAGAAAGACGAGGGGAGCGAAACCAAAGACGATCAGGAAGAACTGCAGCACCTCATTGTAGATGGCCGAGGTCAATCCCCCGAGAAAGATGTAGACCAGGACAATGAGGGCCGAGACCCAGATGCTGACGCTGAAATCCCAGCCGAGCAGCAGATTGAGCAGCAACCCCATGGCATACATCGAGATGCCGGAGGAGAAGATCGTCATCGCGGCGAAGGAGATCGCGTTGAAGCCGCGCGTCTTCTCATCGAATCGCAGCTTGAGATATTCAGGGACAGAACGGGCGCGTGATCCATAGTAGAAGGGCATCATGAAGATCCCGACGAAGACCATCGCCGGGACCGCCCCAATCCAGTAGAAATGGCTGGTAGCGATGCCGTACTTGGCCCCGGAGGCCGCCATCCCGATCACCTCCTGCGCGCCCAGATTGGCGGAGAGAAAGGCGAGGCCGGCACTCCAGGCGGGAATCGAGCGACCAGAGAGGAAGAAGTCGCTGCTCGTCTTCATGTAGCGCTTGAGGGCAATCCCA
>JBEIJP010000234.1:0-5310 GCA_040380245.1 Acidobacteriota bacterium
ATCCAGAGCTTGAGGGTCTGGTAGCTGATCCCCAACATCTGCGCCGCCTCCCGAATCCGATATAGTTCCATCTCTTCCTCCATACTCAAGACGACAACATTAGTCAAAATAGTTGATTTAAATTAGACGATAGTAAACGAATTTAGTGAAAAATCATCAACAACCTTCATTGAACCCAGGGGAGAGCGGCGCAGAGAGGTTCCCGGAGTTGGTCGAACGGAGGCTTGCCAGAGATGAATGGGTGGAGGGGTGGAGGCGAGGCAGTGGAGAGGCCCCCCGACCAACTCCTCACTCGACCTGAACGTAGAAGGTGGTGGGGGGCGAGGGCCGTCAGCGACGCGATCGGCTGAGCTGCCGGATCTCATCATCGAGGCCCGTCATCTCCCAACGAGCGAGGGAGATCGGGATGCTGTCGATGGCGTTGAGACGATCGAAGAAGGCGCGCAGCGGGCAGTCCTCGCCACGCGATTCACACTGTCGGGAAAAATCGGCGAGGGTTCGCTCGAGCAGATACTTGCCAGTGATATAGCTGGTCCCATACCCGGGCTGGCGGAGGTAGAGATGTTGCTCGAAGAGGAGCAGCTCCTTCTCGGTCTTCATCCACCCGCGCGGCGTCATCTCGGAGTGGATGCCGCCGGCCTCTTCCATGGTCATAGTGTTGGCGTGGGCGTAGAGGGAGCCAAGGCCGCGTGCCGCCCGTTGCGCGATCATGATCCAGACGATCTCCCGGGAGCGGGGGCTGTCGTCGTAGAGACCGGCGTGCATGAACATCTCCTCGACCCCGGTCGCCGTCCCCTCGTTGCGCGTATCGAAGATGTTGTAGAGGAGCGCGCCCTGCCGGACCGGGCTTGGGTGAGGCTCGCGCTCCATTCGAGCCAGCTCGAACCAGTGGTAGAAGTGGGTGAAGAGCGGGAGGGGATCGAGGTGGGCCCCGATCTGGAAGAAGTTGCGTCGCTCGGCCGGGACGAAGTGGCCGAGGTGTTCGCGCAGGGCCGGCTCGAGATAGTCGGTGACGGTGAGGATCTCCTGCTCGCGGAGGAAGGTCATGAAGCGCGTGGCGGCCCGGTCGGCCATCGCATCATACGCGGCCGGGGTCGCGGCGGCCGTCAGCGGGGGCAGCCGTCGATTGCGCTGCTCCTCCAGGCGGAGTGAGGACCAGGCGCGGTCGAGTTCGCGCTTGAGCAGCTGGACCTCCTCTTCCCAGGTCATCGGCAGGAGGTGGACCTGCTGCTGGTACCAGGTGTAGTTCTCCTTGCCGATTCCGGAGGGGCCGTCTTTCCCTCGCGCTTCGGATTCGAGCCAGGTGATCAGCTCATCGGTCGCGCGCTGGCTCTCGGCGAGGATCGCCTGCAACTGTTGGTTTGGACCCGCTTTGCGGACCAGCTCGTCGAGGTCGGCGCGTTGCGCGCGCAGGTTCCGAATCCCGGCGATCCAGAGTTCGCGCGCGTTGCCGATCAGGTTCCGGCGTGCCTGGCGCATGAGCGGCGGGATGGCGCTGAGCTCGGCGACGAGGCGGGCCTCTTCGGCCGGCGTGAGGGGAAACTGGTAGGTCCAGAGTTCGATCACGGCGTGGTGGGTCGGCCCTTCGTGAGCGGGGACATCGCTGCGATCGCGCTGGATCGATTGGTAGAAGGCGGGATCGCGCGCCCAGGGCTTGAGGACCTGCTGGTTGAATTCGTACCCGTTCATCTCGGCGCGGACGAGATGCCAATCGACCTGCTGGGGGATACTCCATTCCCCGATCGCCATGGCGTCGAGCCGCTGCCGCAAGGCCCGGTACTCTGGCTGGCGCGCGGCAAATCTCTCCGCCGTGTAGTCCGGGGCTCCATCGAGCAAAGGGGGGCGCTCAAAGGCCCGCCACTCGCGGAAGAGGGCCAACAGATCCTGGTGTGTACTCATCGTTTTTCCTTCCTGCTTCGCCTGACAAGCGAGAGCGAAGAGCGCCATAAGCGCCAGACAGACCGCCCTTCCGACCCATTGCCCGAGAAGACTGATGCGCGCTCTGTGAACCGTCAACATGTCAACATCCCTCCCCCTCAAGATCTCTTCCCTTACGATCGACGGAGGCGCACGACCCCAGAGGTAGAATTGACGCCTCACCGGAGAGAGGGTACATTGACACGATCTTTCAATCCAGCAAAAGACGGTGAGAACCAGCTATGCTTCAACGAACCATCCACGTGATCGTCGGCGTCATCTCCCTGCTGTTCCTGACAGGGACGATCGAGGCGCAGAGTCGGCGTCCAAACATTGTGATCATCCTCGCCGATGACCTTGGCTATGGGGATCTGGGCAGCTTCAACCGCGGGTCGAAGATCCCGACACCGCACCTCGACCGGCTGGCCCGCGAAGGGCTCCGCCTGACCGATGCCCACGCCCCATCGACCTCCTGCACGCCGACGCGTTACGGGATCCTGACGGGCCGCTACCCGTGGCGGTCGCGCCTGAAATCAGGGGTCTTGCCGCCCTACGGCGCCCCCCTCATCGAAGCCGACCGGCTGACGCTGCCCGCGATGCTCCAACGCGCGGGATATGCGACAGCGGCGATCGGCAAGTGGCATCTTGGATGGGACTGGCCAAGCCAAAATGGAGAGAAGCCCGGGGTCACCCCCGATGGGCTGAGCAACATCGACTACTCGAAGCCCCTCGCCAACGGTCCAATCACCCGTGGGTTCGACTCCTTCTTCGGGGTCGACCTGCCCAACTTCCCGCCCTACGTCTTCATCGAGAACGACCGGACGCTCGGGACTCCGACCGAGCCGATTCCAGCAAACCATCCCCACATCAATCGGAAAGGGCCAATGAGCAAGGACTGGGATCCGGTGACGATCCTCCCCCGGATCACCGAGCGGGCGGTCCGCTACCTCGCCTCGCGGGCGGGGGATCGCCAGCCCTTCTTCCTCTACTTCCCGCTCACCTCTCCGCACTATCCGGTCGTCCCGACGGCGGAGTTCCAGGGGAAGAGCGGCGCCGGGGACTACGGGGACTTCGTCATGCAGACCGACGCGGCGGTCGGGAAGCTGATGGAAGCGCTCGATCGCCATGGTTTGGCGCGCAACACCCTCGTCGTCTTCACCAGCGACAACGGACCCGAGGTGGCGAGTGAAGTGGTCATCGGGGCCTATGATCGGATTGAGCGATTTGGCCACGCGAGTATGGAGCGCTGGCGTGGAGTCAAACGGGACACCCGCGAAGGAGGGCACCGGGTGCCCTTCATCGCGCGCTGGCCGGAACGAATCGCTGCCGGGCGCGTCTCGGACGCCCTCTTCGGCCAGATCGATCTGATGGCGACGATCGCCCGCCTGATTGGACTTCAACTTCCAGTGGGCGCCGCTCCCGACAGCATCGACCAGTCGGCGCTCTTCCTCGGGAAGAAGCTCGCCAAAGCGGCACGGACGGAGATGGTCTACCACCAATCGAATGGGCACCTCGCGCTGCGCGCGGGCGACTGGGTCTTCATCGACTCACCAACCTGTGGCGATGGCAACAAGGAGCCGGCCTGGTTTCGGGAGGCGCGCCAACTCCACCCTTGCACCGATCCCGGAGCCCTGTATGACCTGCGCTCCGACCCGGGCCAGGCGCGCAATCTGCTGACGGCCCAACCGGAGCGTGTCCAGCAGATGAAGAACCGGCTCGACCAGCTGCGCCAGGCCGAAGGAAACGGAGACCGCTGACCCGAGGCCTCCCCGCCTCTCCCGAAAGGACCCAGATGATCAAGACCATCCTCGCCCTCTGCCTCTTCGCGTCCATCGCCCAGGCGCAATCCCTCAACATTCCGTACGTCGATCCAGCGCAGGAACGACAGATGCTGGATGTCTATGCCCCGGAGAAGGCTCAAAACCGCCCCGTCGTCTTCTGGATCCACGGCGGTGGCTGGCAAACGGGCGACAAGAGCCTCGTCCAGTTGAAACCCAGGGCCTTCACCGAGCGCGGCTTCGTCTTCGTCTCGACCAACCATCGGTTCCTGCCGAAGGTCGAGATGGAGGAGGTGGTCCGGGATGTCGCGAAAGCGGTCGGATGGGTCTATCGCCATATCGCGGCCCACGGTGGAGATCCACGCCGGATCTTCGTGATGGGCCACTCCTCTGGGGCCCAGCTGGCATCTTTGCTCGCGACCGATATGCGACTGCTCGAGGCCGAAGGAGTGCCCGTCGAGGCGCTCCGAGGCTGCGTCGCGGTCGACGGCGATACCTATGACATTCCGGCGATGATCCTCACCGCCGAGCTGCGGCAGACCCTCCACGGCCTTCCCTTACCCACCTTTGGACACCGTGTCAAATTTGGCAACGACCCGAAGAAGCACCTCGCCTTCTCACCCGTCACCCACCTCGCCAAAGGCAAGGGGATCCCGCCCTTCCTGCTGCTCTACGTCGCTGGCCACCCCGATGTCACGGCGCAGGCGGTGCGGTTTCGGACCGCGCTCCAGGCGGCGGAGGTGCCGGTCCGCTCACTCGCGGTGCCCGAGACGACGCACCAGCGGATCAATGCCGAACTCGGACTCCCGACAGACCCGGCGACGCGTGAAATCTTCGACTTCCTCTCGACCCTGGTCGGCGCTGAGCGATAGCGGCCCATCTAATTTGCGCCGATCCTCGATGAGTCTGACAAAAGTTGCCCTGGCGACAAGTCGAGGCCTATAATCGATCAACATTTCGGTATGACCAAGTAGTGCGAGTGTCTCCAGACTTGGAATGAACCTGACTGACTTGCGAGGGCAGTGCCTTGGTCAAACTGCTTTCCCAGGGCTACTCCCGGCACACTCGACACTTGAGATTGCTCTAACGCAAGTTGGATACCATTGGCTATGAGCAGGCAGCAGACAACCTATCACTTTGGCCCCTTTCGACTGGATCCTCAAACCAGGCAACTCTTCAGAGATGAAGAACCGATCCCCTTGCCCAGGAAGACCTGGGAGATTCTCCGGCTACTCATCCAACGTCCGGGAGAGTTGATCTCGAAGCAGGAGATTCTCGACCAAATCTGGCCAGAACTAGCCACGGAAGAGGGCTACGTGAGCCAGCACATCTCCCTCCTGCGTCGGATCCTCGGTGACGATCCCCGGTCTCAATCCTACATTTTGACGATTAGTGGACGGGGCTATCTCTTCAACCATCCCGTTACGCAGCAGGTTCAAGGAACGCGACCAATTGCTGATCCGCGGAAAGAGAGGCCCACGCCGTCCCTTCCGGCCCCCAGTCTCAGCGAGGAGCCGCTGGGAGCAGCGTCGACGGCGACAGTGAGGAAAACAAGAGGCAAGCCTCCGATCACGGAGAGCCCTTCCTGGTACCGGCCCAGGTTCCTGGCTGGGAG
>JBEIJP010000235.1:0-5285 GCA_040380245.1 Acidobacteriota bacterium
CTTATTGGCGGCGATGCAGGAGCCGATCCCCGCGGCATCCAGTACAATGCCCAGATCACATTGCCGATCAGCTACCGCACGGGCCACCGCGTGGGCAAAGTCAGGATAGTCGACCGGATCATCCGTCGACGGACCAAAGTCCCGATAGGCATAGCCAAGGCGGCTGAGGTGAAGCACGACCTGCTGCTTCATCGAGAATCCACCGTGGTCCGAGGCAATCGCGACAAGCCGTGGCATCGCCTCTCGACGCGGTTTGAAACGGAGCTCAATCTGGCGTGCGGTCAGCAGATCCGAGGCCAGTGGAGTTACCCGCGCCCCTTCCCGAAGCAGGAGGATCCCGCCCGCGGGAAGGGACCGGACCTCGGCTTCTGTGATCACCTCGTGAATCGACTCATCGAAGAACTCTCTCGCCAGTTCTTCCTGCCCGACAGGGGCGGTGGTCAGCCGCGACGGATCGCCCGAGCCAGGGGCTGATTGCCCTCCGGAGAGAGGAGGGCTGACAGGCGCTGCATCCTTCTCAGGCTCTCTCTGGCGCAAAGCAGTCCTCCTCGTTGCAGTGGTCCCGTGACAATGGCGCAAGGCTGATCAACGCGCCAGGTTAGTCGGTCAGAAACGATTTGATTCCACGAACCGCCTGGGCGATCCGCTGTTCATTCTCGACCAGGGCAAAGCGAACATATCCTTCCCCCCGTGTACCAAAACCGATTCCGGGGGAGACGGCGACCCCTGCCCGAGCGATCAACTGTTTCGCAAACTCCAGAGAACCGAGCGACGCGTAAGCAGGGGGAAGTTTGGCCCAGACAAACATCGTCCCCTTAGGCGAGGGAACCTCCCATCCGGCCGACGCCAGCCCTCGAATCAGGACGTCTCGTCGGTGTCGGTAGACCGCGGCGATCTCGGGGACGAGCGGGTCGCAGTCCCGTAAGGCGATGATGCTGGCGATCTGAATCGGCTGGAAGATCCCATAATCGAGGTAGCTCTTCAACCGGGTCAGGGCCGCGACAACCTGGGCGTTTCCCGCACAGAATCCAACCCGCCATCCAGCCATCGAGTAGCTCTTCGACATCGAGAACATCTCGACGGCCACCTCCTTGGCGCCCGGTACCTGGAGAATGCTCGGCGCTTCCGCCCCATCGAAGACCAGATCGGCATAGGCCAGATCGTGAATGATCAGGTAGCCCCGCTCCCGGGCAATCGCGACGGCCTCCTCGAAGAAGTCCAATCCCACACAGACCGTCGTCGGATTGTGTGGAAAAGATAGAACGAGAATCCGTGGCTGCTGACCTCGGGGGTAGTCGAGACGACGCAGCGCGTCCATCATCGCCTCCGCTCCTTGGTCGATCGGCAGTTTGATCAGTTCACAGCCGGCGATCGTGGCGGCAAAGGCATGGATCGGGTAGCTCGGGTCGGGCACAATGACACGTGTGCCCGGTTCGACCAGGGCCATGATGAGGTGAGAAAAGCCCTCCTTCGCCCCCATGGTCGCGATTGCTTCGGTCTCCGGGTCGATGGCGACGCCATAGCGTCGCTCATACCAACGCGCAATCTCCAGTCGCAGATTCGGAATTCCACGCGAGGCTGAGTACCCGTGGTTGCGGGGGTTGTGAACCGCCTCCACCATCTTCTCGACAATCGGTTCGGGTGTCGGCAGGTCCGGATTGCCCATCCCGAGGTCGATGATATCCTCCCCCCGATGGCGCGCTTCCATCTTGTACTGATTGATGACGGCAAAAACGTATGGCGGCAGCTTTTCGATCAGTGGAAAATGATAATCCATAAGGCAAAAATTGACACGCTCCTCCCGGGTTACTATAGTGAATTTCGATTTTTGTTATACCACCAATCGTCAGGCGAGTCATCCCAGAGGAAAACCTGGGGAAAGATCTCCGACCGAAAGGAGCGTGTATGTCGGAACAGAAGAGTCCAACGCTACGCGTGTTGCTGACAGAGAAGGAGATCCGGGCGCGGGTCCAGACACTGGGGGAGATGATCACCAGGGACTACCACGGCCGCCACCCCCATCTGATCTGTGTCCTCAAGGGAGCGACCGTCTTTCTGAGCGACCTCATGCGCGCCATCGACCTGCCACTGAGCATCGATTTCATCGCGGTCTCGAGTTACGGCGGCAAACAGACCAGCTCCAGCGGCGAGGTCAAGATTCTCAAGGATCTGGACAAACCACTCGAAGGACGCGACCTGCTGCTGGTCGAGGACATCCTCGACACCGGCCTGACGCTCCATTACCTCCTCCAGACCTTTCGCGCCAGAGGGGTGGGATCGATCAGGATCGCCACGCTACTCAGCAAACCGGCACGGCGTGTCGTCCAGGTCGATGCCGACTATGTCGGCTTTAAGATACCCGACGAATTCGTCGTCGGGTATGGACTGGATTACGACGAACGCTACCGCAACCTGCCCTACATCGGCGTGCTCAACCCGCTCGAATCAGCCCCTTGATCGCCACACAGAACGGAGAGAACGGTCAGGGACGACGCAGGGGGGGAGCCTCGAAGGTGACGATGCCACTCACCTGGACCGGACGCCCTTCCAAACTGGCCGGCTGAAACTTCCACTCCCGGACGGCCACGAGCGCTGCCGGGTTATATTCGGCTCGCCCCTCGACGACCCGCGCAAAGACGACATCCCCCTGCGTCGAGATCAGAATCTCAACTTTGATCGGTATCGAGGGTTGTGGCTCGACCGGTGGCTCTGCCGAAGGGGGTGTCGAAGATTCAGCGGCATCGGGCTTCGGCGCGCGAACGGTCGGGAAGACTGGCAGTTGACGCTGGAGGGGTCGTCCCCCTTCGATCCGTTTGAGCATCCGATCGTGGGCGAGCACGGCATCCCCTTGCGGGGCGGGAGGGAACTCCCCGACGCGGATCGTCGGCTGTGAAAAGTCCGCGACGTCAGTGCGTCGGCCAGCAGCCGCCGCCTGCTCCATCAATTCGATGGCCCGCTTCAGTGAATCGAGCGCGGCAGTTTGCGATTTCAGCGTCTCCTCCTCTCCCAGGGCAATGAGTGCCGCTTCACTGGCGAGGAGGTTGCGGGTATTGAAGGCCTCCGCATAGTTGGGCATCAGCTGCAGGGTGCGCTCGACGTAGTTCAGTCCCGACTGAATCAGCGACTCCGCCTCTCGACGGGCAGCCTCCGGCAGGGTGTGGACCACGCGACTCTCCTGGATTCGTCCGTGTCTCGCGATCAGATCGTGAACCTCCCGCCAGAGAGAGAGGGAGAGGCGGTAGTAGCAGAAGGCCCGAACAGAGTCCTTCTGCACGGGGAGCTCCGCGCGGCGCAGAAAATAGTCCCGCGCGGCCCGCTGGTTATCGAGTCGAAAGGCGGTAATCGCGGCGAGCCCAAGAGCCTCGTCGTTGGCTGGCTCCAGTTGCAGAGCGGCCTCAAACTTTTCCAGTGCTTCCTTGAGCCGAACAATCCGGTAGAGACTCTTTCCCTGTTGAAGAAAGGTCGCGACGGATGGCTCGTTCCGTTGAGCCGTTGCCGGCGCCTGCGGCGAGCCCTGCCAGGCGAGGGTTCCCGCCTCCACCAGTGCGGCCGTAGAAACGAGGGTCGCCATCACTATGGCGAAGGGGAAGATTGGCGATGAGCGACGGCCGACCCCTCCACGCCCACCATGACGCCTCGTCCCACCGAACCGGGAACGATCCGCCCCTTCGGGCCGACTGACCGCTTGACCTGCCTGATGTATACGCATAGGCCGTATCATGTCCTATCGAGCCCCTCCCTGACAACTGCCTCACTCTTTTGTCACCGTACCGGAACCGTTGGGCAGGGTGAGCAGGCTGGCCTGTACCTGGGCCTGATACCGCAAGGCTTGCCGACGAATGGCGCGCTCATCCAGGGTCAGCAATCGGCGATTCCGCATGAGCCATCTTCCGTGGACCATCGTGTCGGTGACGTCGGCGGCGGCATTGGCGTAGACCAGATGCGAGACGAGCTGGTACATCGGGGTTTGGTGGGGTCCTTCGATGCCGACCAGGATCAGATCGGCGAGTTTGCCGGGCTCCAGCGATCCGACGCGCGCCTCAAGGTGGAGGGCCCGGGCCCCCCCGATGGTGGCCATCTCCAGCACGTCGTGGGCAGTGACGATCGTCGGTTGCCCACTGATCAGCTTATGGAGCTTGGCGGCGGTATCGATCTCCTGCCAGAGGTCCAGATTGTTGTTCGAGGCTGCCCCATCGGTCCCAATGCCGAGTCGAACCTTCTTGCCGAGCATCGCCGGAATGGGCGCCGTTCCCGAGCTGAGCTTCATATTCGACTCGGGGCAATGGACCACCCCAATGCCCCGAGCTGCGAGCAAGTCGATCTCGGGCCCGTCCAGATGCACGGCGTGGGCGACGGTGACGGGGGAGCGGGCAGCGAAGAGACCGATCCCTTCCAGATAGCCAACGGGTCGCTGTCCAAACCTGGACTGGGCAAACGCGGTCTCGGAGGTCGCCTCGGCGAGATGGGTCAGGAGTGGAGCGCCTCGGCGCTCGGCGAGCGCAATCGCCTCCCGCCAGTGCGTGCCACTGACCGTGTAGAGCGAATGCGGGGCGACGGCTGGCACGACCCACGGGTCGCCTGCCCAGCGTTCGAGATACCGTTCCGTCGAGGCGATCGCCGCCTCCCACGTCGGATTGTCCGGTACCGAAAAGTCGATGAGTGTCTGACCAAGCACGCCGCGAAGACCTGCGCGGCGCGTCTCCTGCGCGACAGCGTCCTCGAAGTAGTACATATCGGCATACGTCGTCACGCCGCCCCGGATCAGTTCGACCAGGCCCAGGCGTGTGCCAGCCTCGACATAGGCGCGGGAGAGGTTCTTCGCCTCGGCCGGGAAGATATACCGGTTGAGCCACTCGTCCAGATCGAGGTCATCGGCAATCCCACGCAGTAGAGTCATGGCAAGGTGGGTATGGCCGTTGATCAATCCGGGCAGGACGGCCTTGCCCGCTGCCCGTACCACCGCTTTTGGACGGTAGCGGACCAGGGGTCGGTCGCTCATCGGCCCAACCCCGACAATCGACTCGGCACGGACGGCGACATAGCCTGGCTCGAACCGCCGTCGTTCCGCGTCCATGGTCAGGACCATCCCATCGACAATCAACAGATCGACCTGCTCCAGGCGATCACGCTGGCCGGTACAACCACTCAACAGCAGGAGAACCAACCCGCTCCAGACCCAGGATCGACCCGCCCGGGTCGACCATCTCCCGTCGCCCCTCTCTCGACTCCTCAATCCAGCACCTCCTCTGCCCAGCGGTTCCTCTCAACGGATGTGGAAGACTCGC
>JBEIJP010000236.1:0-5260 GCA_040380245.1 Acidobacteriota bacterium
CCAGGCCGCTTCGTGGAGTTTGCGGGCGCCCTCCTCCCGATCGAGTTCCGTCGTTTTTCCCTTCCAGCCGGGGAATTTCATACCAGGTCTCCTTCACTCTCGCGCTGTGTGTCCATCTATGTCTAATCTATTCGAGTCTATTGGTGTCTATTGGTGTCTATTGCCTTGTCATCCATTCATCGGTTTGTCGCTCGATCCGTGATTAGTCCATCTCCGTGGCCGTCTTCTTTCACGTTTCACTTTTCACGTTTCACTTTTCACGTTTCCTGCTTCCCATCTCCAGTTGTTTACTTCCTGCGGAGCCCGCGCCTTCGCTCATCGCGTCCGACCCGACTGTCCCATCTCTCCTACCGTAAGGGGAGTGGCAGCAAGCGTCAAGCGTCAAAACTTCGGATGACGCGAAAGAGGTCGATGCCAGTAAACGTCTCTGGCTGGCTGAACTCCTCGACCAGGGGAGTCGCCAGGAGGGCGGCTTCGAGCGCCGTGGAGGGCCGTGACGGTTCCCCCTCCGAGACGAGCCAGACATCCGGGGTGAGTACCTGGTACCCGGAGAGCCGGCGTTGCCGGAGTGTCACCTCGTGGAGGATGGTGCCGCCTCCCTCCTCCCAAAAACCGACTCCCGCACCCTCCGCCGGCACGCGATAAGGGCTCGACATCGCCTTCGCCCCCCGGGAAAGACTCTCAAAAGCGCGGAGCAGGCAGGTCAACCCGACGATGCTGGCAAAGGCGATCTGATAGGCCCGGGCCCGGTTCCGCTCGATCGCGTTGACACGGGCAGGAAGGCGCCACTGCAGATAGGTCGCCGGGAGTTGAAACTTGGGAACATCAAAGAGCAGTCCAGCGTCCTCTCCGCCCCCTCCGGTCTTCCCCGTCCGCTCGATGAATTCGTGGCGGAAGTGGCCACCCAGAGCTGTCAGCCAGAGCCGGGCAAGCGGCCCAGTCTCGATCGATTGATCACGCAGAGCGGCCAGCTGGTCGCGCAGATCCGGCAACCGAGTGGTAATCAACTGCCGATCCCGCATCAGACCTGGGGTCGAGGAGCGGCGAATCCCCCAATTGGCAGACTGGGCATAACTGGCGTCAAAGCTCTCCGGATCGTCCCACAGACCGAACGAGAGAAAGTGAGCCGGCCCTTCCCCAACCGACTCGAAGGCCGGGGCGCGCTGCGCGAAGAAATCAGCCAGATCGTCCCAGATTGCCGCCACCTTTTTGGCGTGGTCGAGCAGGTGGTTAAACCGGCCCAGCAACCCTTGAAAAAGCTCCCGATCGGGTACGATCCCAAGTCCCCCGGGAAAGAGGGCGCTCGGGTGCGGATATTTGCCAAAGAGCATCGTCGCCACCTCGCAGGCAACGCGCATGAGATGCAAAGACTCGCGGTAGAGTTTGCCGCGGACCGGGTTCATCCCCCGCATAATGTCAGCGACGGTCCGGTAGCCGTGAAAGACCGTTCCGGCGGCCTTGGCTGTTTGCGCCGTCCGCCAGAGGTGCATGCTGGTTCGGCTGAGGGCGGCTTCCGAATAGTCAGGGCCAGCGGTCAGAAAGAGTTGGCGGGTATGGGTCGCCATCAACTCGGCAGCCATCCCGAGGCCCCGGCAGAGGGTGACCAGCGGCGGCGGCGGAACCTCGTAGGCCATCTCGAGCGCCTGAACGCTGGCCAGGCTGTGGGCGATCGATCCAAACCCACTGACGCGGCTGAGCAGCGGGACTGCGTCATTCGGGGGTCGATCGACGGCAAGAGCGACCGGGGACCAGGGCATCTGGCGGATGACGCGAGCAGTGACCACACGTCGCCGCGCCAGGTCGATCGTCGCTTCAAGCGCGAGTGGCGTGGCGGTCCGCGTCAGGGGCGAGGCACGGAAGAGAAACTGCCCCCGCGGGTCTGTCAGATTGGATGTGTTCCGGAAGATCATAGGCGGCGCTGGACTGGAAGCTGGCTCTTCTCCGCTCAAGGGGCAAAACTGCGCACGACGCGCAGGATGTCGATGGCGGAGAAGGCTGCTGGGTCGCGCCACTCCTCGAGAATCGGGGTGTTGACGAGGGCAGTCTCGACCACTCCCGGGGTTCCCGCTCCATCCCGTGAAGAGCACATCCAGTCGACAGGCCCGACCACCTGGTAGTTGGTGATCTGCTGGTTTTTGACCACCACATGGTGCGAAGTCGCCCCGCCACTCGACTCCCAGAAGCCGGCGCCAAGAGATCGGTCAGGCAGCATGAATCGCTTCGACATGCGGATCTCTCCGCGACGCAGGCACTCGAAGATGTTGAGCAGATTGTCGTACGCGACCATTCCGGCAAAGGCGACCTGGTAGGCGGAGGCGCGGTTGCGCTCGAGGGCGTTGGGCCGCTCGGGGAGGTGCCAGAAGAGGTTTGCCGCAGGGTGCTGAGCCTTGGGGAGATCGATGGTCAACCCCTGGCGCACCGGGTGGATGAACTCGCAGCGGGCGTGTTGACTGATCGCGTTGATCCAGAGGCGGGCGAGCGGGCCGGACTCCATCGGCTCCCGATCCCAGCGGGGCGCTGGCAGTGCCGCCTGTTGCGCATCGTGATCCTGCGGTCCCGGGATCGACTCTGTCCCGGGTCTCCCCGTCTCCTGGTTGCCTGTTTCCGGATTTCCCCGATTCCAGGGGTGGCGCGGTGAGATCGGATTGCTCATCGGGTCAGTGGCGAAACGGGGATCTCGCCCTGGAGCCGCAAGGGGGCGATCCACAAACTCTTCGAGTCCAATGTTGAGATCACTGAGCCGATCCGTCCGCCACTCCCCATTGACCAGCACACCGGGCGGCGAGTACCGGCGGGCCCCCCAGGTGTTGCAGTTGACATAACTCGCGTCGTAGACGTCGTGGTCCTCCCAGACCCCGAGGCTGAGAAGGCTGGCGGAGGTCTCGCCAAGACGGCGATAGCGCGGCTCCGCGTCGAGCAGAAAGTCGATCAGATCGTCCCAGATCGCCGTCACTTTGCGGACATATTCGAGCAGCGTATTGAGGCGGGCGAGGATCGTGGTAAAGACTTCGCGGCTCGGTTCGATCGAGTTCCCCCCCGGGAAGAGAGTCGAGGGATGGGGCGTTTTTCCGTAGACGAGCGTAGCGATCTCGCCGGCCAGTCGGCTGTAGTGGAGGGCTTCCCGGCTGAGCTTGCCAGTGAAGGGGACGAGGCCGCGCATCAACTCAGCGATCGATTCCTGTCCGTGGAGGTTCGAACCGGGCGCCGAGGTGATCTGGGCGCGCCGCCAGACGGCGGGAGAGGTCGCCTGGATGATGGGCGCGGCGTAATCGGGCCCGACCACCAGAAAGAGGTGGCGCAGGAGATCGGCGATCATCTCCCCGCAGGATCCGAGATTGCGGGTCAGAATGGCCAGCGGCGGTGGAGCTACCCCGCCCGCCATCTCCAGCGCGAGACAGGCGGCGATGCTGTGAGCACCGCTCGCTCCTCCTGGAGTGCGGCTCATAATGGCCACGGCATCGGCCGCCGGTCGCTGCAGAATGATCTGCTCGTGTGGCGTCCATTCCGACGCTTCGATCCTCGCGTCCAGAATGCGCCGCTGGTCAAAATCGAGCAGCAGGTGGACCGCCAGCGGGGCGCGGGACCTCGTCAACGGACGGAGGGAGAGCGCGCGGACAGCGGAACGCTCCCGCGCCTCCGCGAGGAACCGCTCGCGTTGCCGGACTCGCTGGCGCCGGGTCTCGTCGACAACGTCGAAGGGCGTGGTCGCCTCCTCGTCGCGCAGGCGGGCCCGACCAAAGATATCGTATTCGATTGGCAGACTGCGAAAAACCACGACGACCGCCCTCTCAGAGATTGTTGACCGGATCCGGCCGAGCCGAGGCGAGGTGACGATCGACGAAGTCTCGATCGGTGCATCCGATACAGCTGCCTCCTACCCGCGCGCAGCCACCCAATTTGCGGACCCAGCCAGTCACCGGCACTGGACAGGCCACCGCCTCACGTTGCGAGAGGTCATAGCCGGCCGCTGGGGCATATTCGACGCGGGGAGGGATCGGGTAGGCCTCGTGCTGATAGAGCCAACGGGGACGGTTCGCTTCGTCCAGCGCGAGCGGGACGAGTTGGCGGAGGTGGAGAAAGATGTAGACGAGCGTCTCGATCAGCCCCTCGCCGGGGGGAGCGCACCCCGGCAGGTTGATGACCGGAAGGCCCCCCCGACTGCGAAAGGGCCCACCGAGGGTCTCTCCGAGGCCGCTCACTTGAAGGGGACTGCCCAGGGCGGCCGGGATGCCTCCCCAGGCGGCACAACTGCCCATGGCGACGACCGCCTCCGCTCCGGGGGCCAGGCGTGCGATCCATTGGGAGAGGGGAATGGGGCTGCCGTCACGGGTCACCCCCAGGCTGTATCGAGAGGGGTGCGGAGGGGGAAGGTCGACCGGAATCGCTCCTTCGAGCACCAGGATGTAGGACCCCAATTGCGACTGGGCGGCCCGCTCGAGAATCGCCAGAAACTGGGCGCCGCTCTCCAGGGAGAGCTCCGGATGGTAGAGGGCGAGGCGGGGCGCGTCCTCGACGCTGCCGGTGAGCAGGTCTTCGATTCCCGGATCGGCCGCCTCCAACATTGCCAGGGTACAGCCGTTGCACCCAATCCCGGTCAACCAGATCAGGGAGACCTCTTCGAGGGAAGAAACGTCACTCTCCAAAGGGGGTCCTCCTCAACGTTTTCTGCCAGGTTCTCTGTCACGTTTTCAGCTCAATGCCTCGACTGCCGGGTCTTTCCAGTCAGGAAGGATCAAAGAGAGGCCTTGTCAGGGCATGCTAACCGATCCGCAACGGGCCGACCTCACCCTGGGAAAGTTGCCACAGCGGTCGTTCGGACCAGCCAGACTTGTCGACCTGACCACTCCCCGACTTCCAGGCCTGCCCTCCAGTCGATTCGGAGCTGAACTTCAGTGGAGGCGTGGGCCAAGAACCCGGTACCGGACCAGGTGTGACCGAGGGGTCGATTGGGATGACCAACCAGCGGCCAGACAACCTCTGGATTATAAGTCGGGCCGACGGGACTCGCAACTCGGCTCGAGCGGTCGGAAGAATGGTTTGACTAACGCGCGGTTTTACGGTCTCATGCACCATTACTCTGGAGTGGCAATGCGCCTCCTATTCCCTTCGGCCAATACTCCCGGGCTCCGCCCGGATGTTCCGGTCAGTCCTGCGCCAGAACGCGGTTGAAACTGGCCGAAGCTGGAGGCTTTGCAGTTTTGGACAGTTTTGGACAGTTTTGGACAGTTTTGGACAGTTTTGGAAAGGACTGAAAGATTCC
>JBEIJP010000237.1:0-5242 GCA_040380245.1 Acidobacteriota bacterium
GAGCGGCGTTTCGTCAGCTGTGTGTAGTTTGTGACTGAGGTGATCAGCGTTTGTTGATCACCTTTTTTTTTGCCCTGTCGATGCCCTGTCGCTGCCGCGGCCGCCCTTCCCCTCGACTTTCCGTCGGAAATGGCCCAATAGTCAACCGCAAATTCCCCAGCAGCGCTGGAGGGATCACCGGTGATGTCCAGGTTTGCTCAGTTGTACCTGGCTGCTGACACGCCAACAGTAGTGTGCCGACAGAGGGGGGGACGAGGATGACCACAGGCGTTTTGAAGGAACGCCGCATCGGTCGATCGCATATGCGCCTTCCGTCACAACGCAGGGTTCCTTCAGAACGGGTGGCGATGTTGAGCAAGGTGCGCCGATTCCCGAAATGGCTTGTCTTTGCAGGACGGATCAGATAATCAGAAAACGTTGAAAGGGGAAGAGAGATGAGCCAGGATCGACATTACCAGAGACGGGAAGAGAGGGCCTCGGGGCGGGGACGGCTGGCGCTGGCGGTGGTGTGGGGCCTGGTGGCCTTACTGCAGACGCCGGCCCTGGCCCAGGGCGCGGAGGTCGACGCGCTCTTCTCCCGCTGGGACAGGCCGGACTCCCCCGGTTGCGCGGTCGGGGTGATCCAGGAGGGGAAGCTGGTCTACCAGCGTGGCTACGGGATGGCCAACCTCGACCACTCAATTCCATTGAGTGAAAAAACGGTCTTCTACATCGCCTCGACCTCGAAGCAGTTTACAGCGATGAGCATCGCCTGGCTGGTCACCCGGGGGCGGCTGAGCCTGACGGACGATATCCGCCGCTACCTGCCGGAGCTGCCCCGCTGGGAGGCGCCGGTGACGATTGGCCACCTCGTTCATCATACCAGCGGGATTCCAGACTTCTTCGTGCTCTTCCCATTGGCCGGACGACGGCTGGAGGACACGCTGAGCGACGAGGAGATCCTCGCGCTTCTCGCCCGGCAGCCGCGCCTTCACTTTCCTCCCGGGGAGCAGTTTCAGTACTCGAACTCGGGCTACTTTCTGCTCGGAGTGATCGTCTCCAGAATCACTGGACGATCGTTGCGTCAATTTGCCGAAGAGACCTTCTTCGCTCCACTCGGGATGCGCGACACCCATTTTCACGACGATCGAACGAGAGTGGTGCGTCGGCGCGCGACCGGTTATCAACCCAAGGCGGACGGCTGTGCCCTCTTCGCGACGCTCTTCGATCGGGTCGGAGATGGCGGCCTGCTGACAACGATCGAGGATCTCGCCAGGTGGGATCAGAACTTCGACGACGCGCGGGTGGGTGGCCGGGAGATGATCGAGCTGGCCCTGACGCCAGGCCGGCTCAACGACGGGACCCGGCTGACCTATGCCTTTGGGCTGACCGTACGGGAGTATCGCGGCCTGCCCCAGGTCTCCCACGGAGGGATCTACAATGGATTCCGCGCCGAACTGCTCCGTTTTCCGACCAGGAAGCTCTCGGTCGCCTGCCTCTGCAATCTCTACAACATCGACGCGAGCCGGTTGGCGCAGAGCGTCGCCGACCTCTACCTGGCCAGGGAGTACCCGCGACCGGCGGAGGGGGAATCGGCGCCGCCGCTGGCCACGGTATCGGCCGAGGAGCTGCGGCGAAGGGTCGGGCTCTACTTCGCGCCAGAGACCGGGGCGACGCTCGAGCTCACCCTGCGCGAGGGACGACTGCTCGCCAGTCTGCCCGGCAGCGGGATCCTCAACCAGTGGTTGACGCCGCTCAGTGCGAGCCGATTCGTGGGAACCAACTCGCTGCGCTCTGAGTTCGATTTTGGCGAAGCGGCCTCGCCGAACGAGCGCCACGTCAAGGTCCGCTTGACCCCCGGAATTGGCCAGCCCGTCTTCCGCTTCGAGCCTGCGACGGCGTCCTCTCCCTCTCCGGCGGAGTTGCAGCAGTACGTCGGGCAGTACCACTCCGCCGCGCTCGATGTCGTCTACGAAGTGCGCCTCGAAGAGGGCAAGCTCCAGGTGCAGTACCGGACCTCCCCACGGATCTCCCTGCTCCCGACGATCCGGGACGGCTTCAGCGGAGCCGGCCGAAACTTTGTCTTCCAGCGGGACGCCAGCGGACGCGTGCGCGGCTTTGGGATGAGCGACGCGATCGGCCGACTGCGTGTCGTGCCATTTCTCCGGAAAGAAGAATAGATGATGTCCAGAAAGACGATCGCGCGCTGGTCCCTCCTGGGTTCGCTTCTCCTCCTGGTCCCTGCCTGGCAGGAGCCTGGGCCGCAGGCCCAATCAGGTCAGAAAGGTCTCGTCGAACAAGTGGAAGCGGTGATTCGAGCCGACGAGTACCGGATCTCTTCCTGGGGAATCGCCGTCGCCGACGCCAGCACCGGAGAGATGATCTACGCGCTCAACCCGGATCAGCTCTTCCTGCCGGGTTCCGTCACCAAGCTCTTCTCGGGCGCAGCGGCATTGGTCGCGCTCGGGGCGGATCATCGCTTCGTCACGCCGCTGCATCGTCGTGGCGAGATCGGTCCCGACGGAACCCTCGACGGCGATCTCATCCTTCGTGGTTCCGGGGATCCAGACCTGAGCGGCCGCACCAACGCGGCGGGCAAGCTCGAATTCACCAACCGGGATCATACCTACGCTGGCCTCTATGCGGCGCAGGGCACCACGGCAGAGTTGACGAAGACCGAGGCGCTGGCGGGCATCGACCACCTCGCCCGACAGGTCGCTGCCGCCGGCATTCGGAAGATCAAGGATGTGCTGATCGATGAGCGCCTCTTCGAGCGCCACCAGAGCGGTGGATCGCCCCCCTTTCAGGTCTCGCCGATCGTCATCAATGACCATCTGATCGACCTGACCGTCTCTCCAGGGGAGCAGGTTGGGGATTCAGCCCGGGTCGAGTGGAGACCGGCGACAAGTTACCTTCAGTTCGAGAGGGAGGTCAGGACCGTGGCCGCCGGTCAGGCGACCCTCGTCAGCGTGCAACGCCTCGCGCCCCGTCGTTACAGCGTGCGGGGCCAGATCGCCCTCGATAAGCCCCCGACCGTTCGCGTGGTCGAGGTCGATGACCCCGCCGAGTTCGCCCGCGCGGTGCTGATCGAGCGGCTCCAGGCGCGGGGTGTCGCGGTCGCCCGCTCGAGCGAGCCTCTTCCCTCACCAGCGGCGCTTCCCTCCCCTGGCGAGTATGAGCGACTGCCCATCGTCGCCTCCCTCGCCTCCGCCCCTTTCGCGGAGAGCCTCAAGGTCATCCTCAAGGTGAGCCACAACAACCACGCCCACATGCTCCCCCTGCTGCTCGGCGCCCGGACCGGCTCGCGCAGCCACGCCGGCGGGATGCGCGCCCAGGGAGAGGTGCTGCGCCAGCTCGGGCTCGACATTGCCAGCTTCTCCCTCGGCGATGGGGAGGGCGGCGATCAGGCCAATCAGGTCTCGCCCCGGGCCACCATCCAGCTTCTTCGCCTGATGGCCGCACACCCTCAAGCCCGCACCTTTCGCGACTCCCTTCCGATCCTCGGCGTCGATGGGACGCTCGCCGAGGCGGTTCCCCCGACCAGCCCTGCCCGCGGCAAAGTCTTCGCCAAGACTGGAACCTACGTCATCAACGACCCGCACAACGGTCGACTCCTCCTGCGCGCCAAAGCCCTCGGCGGCTATGCGAAAGGCGCGAGCGGGCGCCCCCTCCTCTTCGCGCTCTTCCTCAACAACGTCCCCCTCAACTCTTCCGCCGAGAGCAACCGACATGGTGCCACTCTCGGCAAATTGGCCGAAATCATTCAGCAAAGCCTCTGAGCCTCCAGCACCTCTCTTATTTCCGGTATTGCAGAGGGGAGCCGTCTCCAGCGCCACTCTTCGAGCTGCCAGATATCACCGAGCTTTTGCCCCACTCCCCCTCGGAAGGACTTGCTGGTGAGCTGACTCCTTTGGTGGAGATTATCCGCCGCAGGGATGTCGTACCGAATGCGGACAATGTTGACGGATAGCGTGCCGCGCATAGTGCCGCAGATGGATCTGCTGATTCCAGCGGGAAGGTCAGAATGCATAAACAACGAGGGGATCGTCGGACCTGCCTCAACCAGAACCCGAAGGGCTTCGCGCAAGGGCACGTCCTCCACGGGCTGACGACCCGCTCGGTGGTCATCACCATCCCGGTGGTGAGGCCCGACTCCAACCGACCTGAGACCAATTCAACGGTTGAACACTTGGCCCCCCCTCTCGAGAAATCTGGAGGGGGAGCCCTCGCTGAACAGCATGTCCGGTGATATGCGAGCTCGGAGACCGCGAGACTCTCACCTACCGATAACTGAAATAACGCCTTGAGACCTCAATCGAAGCAGGAAAGTGTTTTTTATTTATATTTAATAGATTTTTCTCAGAAACAAGAGATTTGAAATTTCAAAATACCATAAAAAATTTAAGACTATTCACCCGCAAGCTGCCTACCATCAATCAAAAGAGTAATAAGACGGAAAACCTACGGCAGAAGCAATTCTTGTAGATGTGTAGGACCCGAAAACTAGATGTCTGACTTCCTGTTTCCTGTCTTTTTGAAGACGGGCACCATGGAAGCCTTTAGTGAAGGTTGATTGCTGGAGAAACTATGCACGCACTAAGAATTAGATTGTTGAAGATACAGAACGAGGGGCGATGGCGACGGATCAGTCTACTTCTCCTGCTGGGGGCGGCTCTGAGTGCTGGCTCACTCTCGATCGTGGGGAAGGCTCAATGGGAGGTTCAGGCAGAACAGGCCCGAGGCGTATTGACGGGTTGGGTAGAGCGGCGGATCAGCGCTCGCCCTGTTTCTTCTGTTATGCAGCCTTCGATGACGTCTGCGGTGAAATCCTCCTCTCAAACCGGGGGGACATTTGTCGTCAACAGCACCGACGACACCGCCGACGCGAATATTGGAGATGGCACCTGTGCAACGACGGCGGGGGTCTGTACCCTCCGTGCGGCAATTGCCGAAGCCAACGCCACTCCGGCTGCCGATATCATCAACATCACCGCCACGGGAACGATCGCACTTTCCACGGCTCTCCCTGACATTCAGGAGAGTGTGACGATCAGCGGTCCAGGGGCCAATCTCCTGACCGTGCGCCGGTCTCAGACCAACGTCTTGAACGGTTCTACCTGGGATAGTCCTTCTGTCGATCAGTTCCGCATCTTCCATATTCCTGTAACCACCGCCGAGATCGTCATCAGAGGGTTGACCCTTTCGCATGGGACAGGGGTTGGACGGGGATATGGCGGGAATATCTTCAGCCGCAGCCGGATCA
>JBEIJP010000238.1:0-5237 GCA_040380245.1 Acidobacteriota bacterium
CTGATCGACCTGCAGGGCCACGATCCCTCCCACGCGCCCATTCCAGGGTGGCGCTGTCACCGAGGCCCCAGGGGCAATACGCAGGGATCGATACTGTGGCACCCGAATGACTTGCGCGCGGGAGCTCGACTGGTAGCTGTTGAGCAGTCCCCCGCACGGTGGGTTGACGGTGACGACCCTTCCGCGCACACGGTTGACAGTGACATACTCGTAGAGGCCCGCACTGTTGAGTGCAGTGATGGCCCCGTAGCCAGGACCATCCATCGTCTCTATCGAGGCCCCAGCCATCTGCATGATCAGGATCAGGTCTCCCGCCCGCAGATCGCCCAGTACCATACCACCCGGGCCGTCATGGTAGTTGAGGATGATCTCCGCACTCCCTCTCGGCGCATCGACCGCCAGGGAGGCATATCGGTTGAGGATCTCCCCTGACCGTGTCACGACTCTCTCCCCATCCTGACCAGGGATCTCCGCGCGCGTGACCCAGGTGGGCCCCGCCCACTTCACCCATCGAGGAAGATCCGGGCCTGGGGATGAATACAGTCGCTCCCACCCCCAAGCCAAAACCAACCAAGCAAAGAGTAAGATCAAAAATCGTCTTTTCATGTGTGTCATCTCGACTGCCACCGCTGTCTCCCGGGAAGGGAGGCTCAGTCCTCCCTCACTCAATCGAGAGAGCGTGATTGTCGAATCGAGCCGAGCGCTCGCCTGACTTCTACAATCCTGAGGTACTTCTCATCAGGTAGTGGCATTTGTCGTGTGCGGACTCTTCCGCTGTCGTCTCAGGTCGGGATAGAACGATGACCCTGGGAACGCAAAGGGTGGGGCGAGGATTTGCGAACCTCAGAGACGAGGAAGTTTGATGTGAACGCCTGTAGTGTCTTCAGATCAACTGCGGCGGAACTCACCTGCGGTCGCGCGTCGACCTGACCGCCAGGCCCAAATTCGCTAGCCGAATTGCTGAACAGGATCTGGATCGACTCACTACCAATGGTTCTAGTGGGGGTCTCGGAACAACTTCCAATTTCGGCAGGGAGCGAAACTGACCTTCAAGCCGGAGAAGATTGGGGGGATCTTCCCGTGAGGGGCCTGGCAGCCGCTTCGACTATCGTTCGACTCTGGCAACTCCAGTGACCATTTGCCTTCAACCACGAAGGTGACCAGTCGATCACCGGCCGCTCCGTGATGCGAAAACATATAGAATCGTACCTCTTGTGAGGCAGGGACGACCAGTTGGTGAGGCTGGCGCAAGATGGCACCTGACATTCAGGCACCAAAACAGAAGACAGACTAGCCCAACCTGGCCAATCTGTCCAGTATATTTTCAGACCTGCCAAAGCTTGAGCTGGCGGGCGGTGAGGGGTATGATATGCCGGTTGCAGGCTGCAGTAAATATTTACAGATATTGGATCGATCGGCGTCCAGGTCTGGCCTTCGTGGAACAGATTCGGGACGAGCCGAGAATTGGTTTTGAACGAGCTAACTGACTGATAGAGTCAAAACGATCTCACGACGAAGCGAGGCTGCCGCCAAACAGCCTCGATCTCTCCGCCAGTGAGGCTGGTGGTGCCCGTGGAAAAGCTCGGGCCAGGTCGCTGGTTCCGCGGGGTAGCTCGCAAGAGATCTGCTTGGTTTGGCTAGAGCTTGTTGTAAGTTGCAGAACAAGGGAGTGGAGCACTATATGAGTATGGAAGCGCTGGGGATGGTCGAGACCAAGGGGTTTGTCGGAGCGGTGGAGGCAGCGGACGCGATGGTCAAGGCGGCCAACGTCCAGCTGGTCGGTAAAGAGTACATCGGTGCTGGATACGTGACGATCTTTGTGCGGGGCGATGTCGGGGCGGTCAAAGCCGCCACTGACGCCGGGGCGGCCGCTGCTCGCCGGGTGGGTGAGTTGGTTTCGGTTCACGTTATTCCTCGTCCTCACGCGGAGGTCGAACGAATTGTGCCCAAGGGGACTCGACCCGCTCCGGGTGGAACTGGCGCCTAAGTGTTCCCGACAGAGAGGCCCGGTGGTAGCTCTGTCGCCAGAGCTGGTTCATTGGGGAGTTTGACACCGGACTTGGGGGGAGCGACGTTCTCCTCGGCTGGTTAGCGCACTGCATTGTGCGATTTTCGCGAAGGACGCATGGTCGATCAGGATCTTCTCTCAATACAGTCGGCACGGGACCTCGTTGAATCGGCTCACCGAGCCCACACGGCCGTCTCGGCGTTCAACCAGATGCGGATCGACGAGATTGGGGAGGCGATGGCGGCGGCCGCCCGCGACGCGTCGCTCCATCTCGCGACCCTCGCGCACGAAGAGACCGGGTATGGCAACCCGGCCGACAAGCAGGTCAAGAACCTCTTTGCCGCGGTCGATGTCCACCGCTACTTCCGCGGTCTCCGGACGGTTGGGATTGTGCGAGAGTCGCCGAACCTGGTGGAGGTCGCCGCCCCCCGCGGCGTCGTCGCGGCGATCATCCCCTCGACCAATCCGACCTCGACCGCGATCTTCAAGATTCTGATCGCGATCAAATCGCGCAATACCATCGTGCTCAGCCCCCATCCGAGCGCCACCCGCTGCGTCCTGGAGACGGTCCGCGTCATGCGTGAGGCCGCTGTCCGGCTCGGACTCCCGGCCGAGGCGATCGGCTGTCTCGAGAAGGCCACCAGCGAGGGAACTGATGCCCTCATGCGCCATCCCAAGACGGCGGTCATTCTCGCCACGGGTGGGCTGGGATTGGTTCGTGCCGCCTATTCTTCCGGAAAACCTGCCTTCGGGGTGGGACCGGGCAATGTCCCGGCCTTCATCGAGGCCACCGCGGATATCCACAAGGCCGTCCGGGATGTTCTGGCAGGAAAATGTTTCGATCATGGAACCATCTGCGCGTCTGAGCAGGCCTTGATTGTGGATCGACCGGTCGCGGACCAGGTGCGGGCCGCGCTCCAATCCGAGGGCGGCTTCTTTCTCAACGAGACACAAGCCGAAGCCCTGGCCAGCATCGTCGTCACGCCCAATCGTCACCTCAACCCACGCGTCGTCGGTCAACCCGCGACGACGCTGGCCAGGTGGGCCGGGATCAACGTCCCCCCGGAGACCCGCTGCCTGATTGCGCCCGTTCATGGAGTGGGACGGGACTACCCGCTCTCTCTCGAAAAGCTCTCCCCGATTCTGGCCTGGTATGTCGTCGATGGACTCGAAGAGGGGAGTCGACTGGCCGATGACATCCTCCACTACGGAGGAATGGGTCACACGGCGTCGATCCACACACGAAACCGCGAAGCGGCCCTCCTCTATGGCCAACTCCTTCCCGCCGCCCGCATCGTCGTCAACACGCCATCCACGCATGGCGCCATCGGCTTCTCGACCGACCTCGCGCCCTCGATGACCCTCGGTTGTGGTTCGTGGGGGGGCAATGTGACGTCGGACAATATCTCCCCCCTCCACCTGATGGACATCAAGCGGATCGCGTTCGAGACCAAGCCGCTCGGAGGAGGAGGGCAGGTCGTCGCCAAGGCCCCCTCTGGAGAGGGGCTCCCGCCGGCTTATGGTCTACTCGGGAAGCCGCCCGGAGGCTCCTCGCCGGCGACGTCCAATGAGCGCTCCCTGGACCTGGCCGTCGAGATCGACCGGGTGATCGATCGCTTTCTTTCGCAGCGCGTCGCTCCCGTTCGCGCCGCCGTCTCTCCAGTCCTTCCCCCGCCGCCCCCAGCACCCGTCGCGGCTCCCCCGGCCACCCCGGTCACCCCACCCAGCCCTGCGGTCGAGCCCAAATTGATCGCGGTCGATTTTGTCAGTGAGGAGGACGTGCGGGTCGCCATACGCAACTCCGCGCGGATCGTCATCGATCGCAAGACGATCCTGACGCCGGCGGCACGGGATCTCGGTGGAGACCATGACGTCTTTCAGATCATCTGATGGGCGGTTTCCCTCGGTCCTGGTTCTCCTCCTTTCACGCGGCCAGATCTGTTCACTCCATCCAGTCTGAACGGGAACTTGAACGGCCAAAGTCGACTACACGGAAGTTCGTGTCGGGCGAGATATATTTCTGCTCAAACCGTTCCTCCGGTTTCTCTGGTCGTGTGTCCGGGTAAGCTCCGACGATGGCATAAAAACGAACCCCGAGCCGTTTCCAGAGTTCCCAGTGCTCGGCGGGCCTGGTCGAGCCTACTGTTTTGAGATCCGTATAGAGGTAGATCATTCCAGGGTTGTTGGACGCAACGGCGTTCTCCTCCAGGCCACCTGAGGGCTGCACATTGGACCGAAGCCAGGCAAAGACCCGCTGGTTCTCTTGAAACATCCGAACCCAGTTTGGCCGGCGCGCGTCGGGTTCAGCGAGGGATGCCTGGTAGCGGACATGACTCCCGAGATGGATCCCGGCAAGGAGGAGCGGGATCAGCAGCCCACAGGCCCAGGAACCCTCTCTCCATTGCCGACCAGTGAACCAGCCATGCACCGCGCGAACTGCCTCCAAAACATAGTAGAGGAACCAGGGCGCCAGGGGGAGCAGGAAACGGAATGGGAAGAAGGGCCAGAGGAGGACGACCAGGAGGGTCCCGGGGATCAAAAGCTCCGCGAACCCCGCCCCCCGGCGCAGCACCAATCCATACCCAATCAGAACCAGAAGGCTCAGCCCCATGCCCAAATAGTTGTTCCCATTGACATAGAGCAGGATCTCTTTCGGTTCCAAAGCACGGTAGAACGGATAGACGAGGATCGCTCCCATATCGAATTCAAAGATGGTGTTGAGGTTGGTCAGCATCCGCGTGGGAAGCTCATCGAGGGAGATCCGGCCGGATCGCTCATGACTGGCGAGACGAAACCAGAAGTTTTCGGCATAGCTCTGGACGATGTAGCTGTTCTGTTCCGCGCGTTGCTCAGGGGTGGGGCGGTGTTGGTTGGAGTAGATCAACCACGGGAGAGTGAAAAGGAGGCTTGTCAGGGCAAAGATCGCCGCCAGGCGGACCAGCCGGTGCCGAAGAAGGTAGAGGATCGCCAGCGGGACCAGTACAATGGCGATCGACCGGATCATAAAGGCCGAGATCGACAGCGCGCTGCCAAGGCCTATCCAAAGCGACACTCGCCAGGGCGTGGCTCCCTCCCGAGCGGATCGCACAGTCCGTTCGATCACCCAGATCGCCAGCAGTTGCGCGAAGGTGAAGACACACTCGGCCATGACGGTGGAACTGGCCAGAAAGACAAACGCGGGGGACGAGACGACCGCCAATGCCATTCCAAGCGCGACCCATGCGGGCGC
>JBEIJP010000239.1:0-5236 GCA_040380245.1 Acidobacteriota bacterium
ACATCTCCTACGAGAACGCCGTCCAGGAGGGAATCAAGGAGCAGCAGCGCCTGGTGTCGGCAACCGAGGTCGTGCAGTCGGCCAACGCCGAGGCCACCCGCCTCATCGAGCTGATCGACGACGCTTCCCGGATGATTTTGGGTGGGATGGGTCACCTGGCCTCTGTTCGGGGCTGAACGGGTGACGAGGTAGACATTTTTGGCTATGGGTTTTGTCGAGAGGTTGAAGCACTTTAAAGAACCAGGGATGATCCGTCTTCTCCTTCTGGCCGCAGCGCTTCTGGCTTCGTTGTTCCAGTCGATCGGCTCAGGAGTGGACGCGTCGTCTTCTCTCGCCACGGATCGATCCAGGGGCGACAGTGGGCACGAGGAGCGCGCCGCGCCGCCGGGGATGGCCAGTGATTTCGCCCTGCGGGACCAGTACAACCAGCTCTCGAACTATCGCTTTCCGGCAGAGCGGGTGACGGTTCTCATCTTTGGCGACCGGAAAGGGTCAGAGCAGATCGAGGGATGGGTCCGTCCATTGTGGGACCGCTATCAGGCACGGATCGATCAGCGGGGGGTGGCGGTGCTCTCCTCCGTTCCCGCGATGGTGCGAGGCCTGGTGCGTACGATCTTTCGGAGCCAGGTGAAGTACTCGGTCCTCCTGGACTGGAAGGGGGATGTCTCCCAGGCCTATGGGTATCAGAATGGCCGGGCGAACCTGGTCCTCATCGACCGACAGGGTCGCATCGTCCTGCGCCTGCATGGTGCCGCGGAGGCGGCTTCCCTCGGGCAGCTCTTCACCCGGATCGACCAATTACTGGGCGAGCAATGAGCCGACGAGAGCTCCACGAGAGTAGAACGTGATGACCGTACTGTTGCTGGGAGGCTGCCTCTTTCTGCTGGGCATCACCTTCGCCAACGTCGTGGGGTGGCCAGCCCCGGCGAGACGGGGGGAAGCTCCATCTCGCTCCGTCGCCGTCCTGATCCCGGCACGCAACGAGGCGGCTCAGCTGCCTGCGTGTCTGGAGTCGATTCTGGGCCAGGGGGACTGCGTGGCGGAGATCCTCGTCTACGACGATCACTCGACCGATGAGACCCCACGGATCGTTGACGCGATGGCGAAGCAGGATTCCCGATTGCGTCTGCTCGCCCCGCTCCCCTTGCCAGATGGCTGGACCGGCAAGAACTTCGCCTGCGCACAGCTGGCGGCGGCCGCCACGGCCCCGACGCTGCTCTTCCTCGACGCCGACGCCCGCCTTCTGCCCGGGGCGATCGATCGCCTCCAATCGGAGATGGTCCGCCGCCGGCTCCAGTTTCTCTCCTGTTGGCCGGGGTTGGTGCTGCACTCCTTCTGGGAACGAACGCTGATGCCGATGCTCAACCTGGTGGTCTTCTCGATCTACCCGGCGCCGCTCTCCCTCATCTTTGGCTATGTCTCACTGGCGCTGGCGCATGGCGCATGTCTGATGATCGATCGTGAAAGCTATTTTGCCCTCGGCGGACATTCGGCCGTGCGCGATCAGATCTTCGAGGATACACGCCTTGCCCAACTCTGGCGGCGGCGGGGGCGTCGCGGGCTCTGCCTTGATGGCCAATCGATCGTGCGGGTCCGGATGTACGATTCACTGACTGGGATCTGGGGCGGTTTTCAGAAGAACTTCTATCCCGCGTTCGAGTCGTCGATCAGTTTCTGGGTCTTTCTGGTGGTCCACACGGTCTTCTTTCTCAGCCCATTTGCCTGGTTGATCTTCTTCCCGACCGAGGTGGCGTTACAGGGAGCGGCGATGGCGGTGCTGGGGATCCGGGGTCTGCTCGCCCTGCGCTTTCGGCAACCGCTCTGGAGCGTACTGCTCCATCCGATCGCGGAAGGAATGCTGCTCGCGTTGGGGCTACACTCCTGGTGGCGCTGTCGCACAGGGCGCGGCGTCGAGTGGAAGGGGCGTCATTATCTGGAGCGATCCGGAGGGGCTGGAGCCGGGCGTGAACCGGGACAGCGCTAACCTGGAAAAGTCGTAGGAAGGTGGGTTGTCGATGAATCAGAAAAGAGTGGTGGTGATTGGGGGAGGGCTCAGTGGACTGGCGGTGGCGGTTCGCCTGGCCGCGCGCGGCGCGTCCGTGACGGTTTGCGAGCAAGGGCCGTCTTTCGGTGGAAAGATGAATCGATGGGAGTCTGCCGGCTTTCGCTTCGACACGGGGCCATCGCTGATCACCATGCCCTGGATCTTCGCGGACCTCTTCGCCGCGGCGGGAAGCCGGATCGAGGACTACCTGCGAGTCGTCCCGGTTCATCCCATCTGCGAATACATCTACCCGGATGGAACGCGCTTTACCTACACGGCTTCGATCCCTGACTGGCTGGAGACGGTTCGGCAGCTCGATCGGCGGGACGTCGACGGCTTTCTACGCTTCTTACGGCTGGGCGCTCAGCTCTACGAGCTCTCCAAAGACACGTTCCTGCGCCACCGACCGGCCGATTGGGTTCAGCGGACCAATCCAGCGAGTCTGCGCTACATGCCCTGGCGGTACGGATGGGGGAACTACGACCGGATGGTCGAGGCCCATTTTCACAGCCCGCACCTGCGTCAACTCTACAACCGCTACCCGACCTATGTCGGGTCGTCCCCTTACCGTTCGCCGGCGACGTTCGCTCTCATTCCTTATCTCGAGTACACCTTTGGCGGATGGTACATCGAGGGGGGGCTCTATCAGATCGTCGAGGGGCTTGTCGCCCTGGCCAAGGAGAAAGGGGCAACAATGCTGCTTGAGGCTCCGGTTGAACAGATCGAGCGTTCCGGCAAGCGCGTGACGGGAGTGGTTCTCCGGGATGGCACCCGTCTTCCCGCCGATGTGGTAGTCATGAACGGGGAAGTGGCGAATGTCCGAGGGATGCTGCAGGAGCGCCCGCAGCCGACCGCGCTCCCGGAGCAGGAGCGTTCGATGTCCGGGCTGGTCTTCCTGATGGGGATTCGACGAACGATGCCCGATCTCCATCATCACGCGATCTTCTTCTCCGAGGATTACCACCGTGAATTCCAGGAGATCTTCGAAGAGCGGCGGTTCCCGACCGATCCGACCATCTACCTCAACACCGCCAGTCGAAGCGACCGGGGTGTCGTTCCCGGCGGCGAGGGGGAGACGCTCTTTGTCATGGCCAACGCTCCAGCCAACGACGCGGACCAGTGGGACGCGGAGTCTCTCCAGGAGGCCCGGCGCCGGGTGCTCTCGCGGTTGCGAGCGAGCGGGTTTCCTGACATCTCCTCGGAGATTGTTGTGGAAGATGCCTGGACACCCCGTCGCATCGCCACCCGCTACCGGATGCCCGGCGGGGCAATCTACGGAACCCATTCACACGGCTGGAAGCGGGCCTTTCTCCGGCCGGGGAATCGCGATCCCCACTATCAAGGACTCTACTATGTTGGTGGAAGCACCCATCCTGGCGGGGGGACCCCAACCGTGCTGATCTCGGCACAAATAACCGCCGAATTGATTGAACGAAATGAGCGATAACTGGATCCGTCTGATGCAGAACTGGTTCCCCTCTTCGGCGACGATTCCCCTCTCCAGAAGGTGGTGGGTGAGGTCGCTCTTTGTCGCCTACCTGGTGATGTGGGGGGGAGGAATTGGTCACTATACCCTTGTCGGCAAGCCCCCTCTCGACGCGCCGTGGGCGGCGTCCCTCTTTCTGCTCCTTGCGGGACTGATTGTCGCCGCGACCTCCCGTCGAGACGAAGTCGGAGTGCTCCTGGCGGCGGCGGCGATCGGGTTCCTGGCTGAAGTGGTTGGAGTGCGGTATGGTTTCCTCTTCAGCGAGTACGCCTACACCGATGTCCTCCTTCCACATCTATGGAACGTTCCCCTGGTGATGTGGAGTGCGTGGATGGTGCTGGTTGCGTATACCAGAGAGCTTCTGCACCATCGCCAGTGGCCCGGGCCGCCGCGTCTGGTCGGCGCGACGCTCGGGGCACTCTGGATGACGGCCATCGATCTGGTGATCGATCCCCTCGCCGCCAACCAGCTCGGTTACTGGCGCTGGGTGGGAACAGGTCCCTACTATGGAATCCCAACCCACAATTTCTTTGGCTGGTTCGTCGTCAGCCTGGTCATCTTTCTTCTGCTGCCCAGCCCACGGGAGCACCACTCCTGGGCTCTGATGGTAGGCCGAAGCATTCTCGTCTTCTTTTCGCTGATTGCGCTCTCTTTCCACCTCTGGCTGGCCGGTGGGATCGGCCTGCTCCTCTTCTTGATCGATCTGGCGCTCCACCGCGCGCACAGACCCAGATCCTCGTATTCACAAGGCTGATCCATCCCGCACGATTGGGAGCGCCAGAGGCTGGGCTCGGAGTTGGCTCAATTCCCGCGTCGGGAATTGGTACGGGAACCGTGTCTTCCGGGTAAGCTTCCTGACGCGTTACCTTGGGGGGAAGGCCAGTCAGCGGGATCCCCGACCAGCGACTTGATCGAAGAAACTGAAGACATCGGGCAGGGCGACCTGCACGATCACCAGGTGTTCGATCCCGGGATAGTCACGGACGACAAGCGACTCGACCTTTCGCTCGCGGAGGCCGGCCTCCAAACGTCGAGCGTTCGGGAGCGCGAAGTCCTCCGAGCCGATACCGATGAAGAAGGGCAGCTGGCTGATCGAGGCGCTGGGCAGGACCTGTCCGCCGCCGCCAAGCACCGCCGCGCCGGCAAAAGCGGTGGGCGTAGACTGTGCCGAGGCGACGACCTGGGCTCCACCCATCGAGTGGCCCACCAGAAAGACCCGCTTTCGATCGACACGGTAGAGACGGTCGATGGCGTCAATGATCTCGGCGGCCCGTTCAGGGCGAAATCCAGCACTGCCCCGCGGGGCGACCACCAGCCATCCCCGTTTCGCGGCGAGCGTCGCGACCGCCCCCTGACCGTACCCATCGAAGAAGAGGTTTTCGCTCCCACCCGCGCCGTGCAGGGCCAGAACGAGCGGGAGCGGCTCGCCTGAGGCGACTTGAGGGGGGGCTTGTAATCGAACCGGTACAGTCGAGGAGGGCAGGGCCAGGGTCAGCCAGAACTGGCCGACCTGTTTCGGACCGCCATAGAACCGTCGGGTCTGGGAGAGGGTGCGCGTAAGCGCTTCGGCTTCGAGCAGCAGTCGGGCGGCCGGATAGTTGGTCTCGAGTGTCTTGCCCTCGGTGAGCGAGGCGAGGAGGGTGTGCAGTGAGCGTGCCGTGGCCAGGTCGGTCGTCGAGGCTTGATCCGTCATCGTCTGGAGTGAC
>JBEIJP010000240.1:0-5226 GCA_040380245.1 Acidobacteriota bacterium
GACCAGCACCCGATGGCCGTCCGCCTCGCTCAGGTGGCGGGACCCCGTCACTGTCCGTGGCGCTCCCAAAAATTGAATCGTCGCCATCGCCTGCTCCTCTCTCTCCGGTGCTAGAATCTGGACAGCCGTCCTGGACAAGACGTAAACAATTGATGAATATACGATTAGCGAAAAAAAGAATGACAGAAAGGGACGTGTCTGCTACGATGCGATCGCATTCCATAGCTGGGAAGCCTCGCGGTGGCGAAAGCCGAGGCGGGACCGAACAGCACCCATTTTGAGTACAACTGAATGACGACGGAGCGGCGACAGTCCTTCTCAGGCTGGGTTTGTCGAGGGCGATTGAGCCTCGGTACCCAGGGGGGAGCTGCCAGTCGTCTGAACGAGCCGAAAGAAGGACGCGGGCCCTGAACCGCGCCATCGAAGGCCCCCTTCGCAGAGGAGGAATCGTATGCTTCCGACAGACTCTCCAGCCACGGCGGAACTGGGATTGGAACTGGCGCTGGTCGCGCTCCGCACTTTTGGGTACCTGCTGCTGAGTGGATCATTTCTCGGTCTGCTCTGCGCTGGTGGGGGGATCGCCTGGCTCTGCCTTCATCGCCGACCGTCTCCCTCGGCGGAGTGCGCCGAAGGTGTGCTTTCCTGATCGGACAACCTCCCGGAACGCGCTCGCCCTCTGCGGCAGAAGCGAGCCGATCCGCCGCAAGGCGGTCTGGCTTCCTGGCTGGGCCATGGGCCAAATCTCTGTAAAAAGGGAGCGGGATCCACTACCGGGTCCCGCTCCCAACTATTCAGCCGACCCTGGAACAACGGCTACTTCTTCTTCAGCATGCTGCAGGCCTGAAAGGCCGCCGACGGGCTGATGGCGGAGTTGCCGACTTCGACGTGTTGCAGCCGGCCCTCCTTATCGACCACGAAAGTGGCCCGCATTCCAAACCCCTGTGCCTCATTGAAGATCCCATAGTCGCGGACAACGGTGCGCTTGAAGTCGCTGAGGAGGGGGAAGGTCACGCCCAGGTCCTGGGCAAACCGGCGATTGGCCGGAACACTATCGACACTGAGACCAAAGATCTGGGTCTCCGCTTCTTCGAATTTGGCGAGATCAGCCTGATACGCCTGCATTTCGCGCGTTCAGCCACCGGTGAAGGCGAGGACGTAGAAGGCGAGAACCACGTTCTTCTGGCCACGGAAATCGCTCAGCCGATAGGTCTTGCCATCGGTGGCGGGGAGAGTGAAGTCTGGCGCCAGGTCTCCGACCTTCAACTTGGCGGCCGGTGGCGCTGCGGGAGCCTGTGCCAGTGCGGCGACGCTTCCAAGGAGCAGCAGGAGGGCAATCGAACCCAGGTGTTTGAGCATGCGCAATCCTCCATCGTAGATGCCGCTGGGCGGGGAGCTCCATCGGTCAGTCCATCATCGGGCTTGATCAGGGAACGAGCCCTCCCGGCGGTCCAAAGGGAACGGCCCTCCCGGCGGTCGGAAGGGCGGTCCGTGCGGCCATTAGACATCAAGTACCCGTCGATCGCAACCACTGGACGGACATGGGGATACGGACCACAGAACGGGACGGTTACGGTCGATAACTGCGTCGAGCGCCGGCGCGAACCTCCTCGGAGTGAAAGAGAACCGGCTTGAATTGACCGTCGGCGTAGAGCTGGGCCTGATCCAGGTGGTGCGGGGAGGCGGGATCGGCGCTCTGCCCGAAGACGAGCACGGAGCGTGCCCGGACCCGGGCCCCAAACTCGACGACCGCGACCCAGGAGTTGCCGGAGACGCCGTAACGCCGCCGCTGACCAGGTTCGGCCCGGGTGTTGTAGGTGAAGATCAGGCCAGCGCTGCCGGGGCCGCCGGCCACGGGAAGGCTTGGTCGGTCATCGCGGAAGGGCGCCTCCCCGCTGGTGAAGATTCGCTGCAGTCGGTTGACCTCTCCCCAGGCGACTCGCCAATCGTCAAAATCACGCTCGAGTTCAACGACGACCTGCTCCAATCGACGCAGCGCCGGGAAGGGTGCGCCAGCCAGTGTGGCATCGGTCTGCGTGGCTCCTGGTGGTCCGGACGATTCCGGTCGAGAGGCACGTCCGGCTTCGAACCAGCGGAGAAAGAGGGTCGTCGCCGCGGAATCGAGACGGGCGACCCGATCCCAGGCTTTGAGTTCCAGGAGGACCGGTTTGAGATCCTCGGCGCGCGCCTCATCCTCCCGCTTGAGCCGTTCCCACTCTTCGACCAGCTGGGCAATCCCGGCTTCGGCTTCGATGACAGCGGTATCGGTGGCGAAGCGGGTCCACTCCTCGAAGGTGAATCTGGGCTGGCCCGTCAGAATCTGGCGAGAGCGGCGGGCGCGCGGCGTATCTTCCTCGGGCGCCATGTAGCCGGGATAGTCTTCGCGACGGGGATTGCCCCGGTCGGTCATCAGGAAAGGGGTCGAGTTGCAGTTCTGGAGGAAGCCGGCCGCCGGGTTGAGGAGCTGTGGGAGCTCTTCGAGGGGGTGGTAACCCTGCCACTCCGCCTCGGGGAGACGTCCTTCGACGGGGAGGTTCCAGTCGAACTGCCGCGATCGTCGGGGCATGCCATTGCCGTGGAGGTAGTAGATGCGGCCGGAGCGGTCGGCGTAGAGGGTGTTGGAGCCGGTGAGCGCGGTACGGGCGAGGGCCCGCTTGAAATCCACGAAATTCCGCGCGCGGGCCATAGCGATCCGCTGGGCCAGTTCCCCGCCCTCTTCGTGGCGCGCGAGGCGCGCCGCGACCGGACGGCCTCCGCGGGCCCCGACGATCGGCCCGTGATGCGTGCGGCGGAAACGGTACCGTCGACGTTCGATTCCGCTGTCGAGGCGGACGGCAATCTCGGCCTCCCACTCGTCAGCGCGGCGGGACCCGCTCCCGTAGCGGTAGGCGAGGGGATCGGCCGGGTCGTCGAAGGTCTCGAGGTAGCCGTCGATCGTATCGGCGTAGTTGTTGGTGTGGCACCATCCGAAGGAGGAGGTAAACCCGGATCGAACGTAGGGGGTGCCGAGGATGGCGAATCCGTAGACGTCCATGCCCTCGTCGCTGCGGAGGTGAACCTCGTAGCGTTGCCCGCCGCCGAAGAAGCCGACGTGGGGATTGAGCAGCATCATCGGCCGTCCGGTGACGCTCTTCGAGGGCGCGATCGCCCACATATTCGAGCCCTCGTCGAGATCGACCGGCGCTTCGTCGAGCGCGGCGGTCGCGATTTCGCGACCCGGCGAGGAGTGGGAGGTGACGGCCCCGACCGGCTCACCGATCCGCAATTCGGCGAGACTCAGCCCCACCCGCGTCAGCCCGCTCAGTCCACCGATGCGGCCCATCCGGTTGAGCGCGAGCAGATGCCACGGTTCGACGCGGCGAAGCAGCCGGATGGTGGAGTCCGCCGCCTCAGGGCGCGGGGGGTTCTTTGACATAAAGTAGTTGATCCCGGCGGCGTAGGCGTCGCAGAGAGCCCGCAGGGAAGCCGGCAGTCGGGCATACTCCTCCCGGGAGAGGCGTTCGACATCGAAGGCGAGGTAGAGCTGATCGTTGGCGACGCCGCGCTCTCCGATGGCCTCCGCCGCGCGGCCAATCCCCCGCAACAGATCCTGTTCGAGCTGCCAGAAGTTGTCCTCGCATTGAGCGACCATGTGGCCGAAGATGGTCGCCGCGTCTGTCCGACCGAAGACGTGGGGAACGCCGTAGGAGTCGCGATGGATCAGGACGCGACGCGCGAGTTCCTCCCAGGCGGGATCGATCGTCGGCTGGCGAAGAGCCCGCTGAATCCGGATGGGCGGCGTGAGGGACTGCCCGGCGGCCGGGGCTCGATGGATCTGCCGCACGACCTCCATCCCCTCAACGACGCGACCGAAGGCGGCGAAGCCCCGTCTGTCGGGGTTGCGATCCCCTCCCTCGTCCAGTTCGGGCTGGTCTCCGACACAGATGAAGAAGTCGGAGGTGGCGGTGTCCGGCCCGAGGCGCGCCATCGAGATCGTCCCGTCGCGATGGCGCAGCCCGGTTCGACTGGTCGGTTCGAGCGGGATCGGCGGGTAGGATCCTGCTTCGTTTCGCGAGGCGACTCCTGCTTGAATCACCTCGATCTTGACGCGATTCTCGGGCTGGTTGTCGGGGCGGCGACGGACGACCCGGTGAAACTGGCCTCCTTCATAATGGCCTGCGTCGACGTAGCGGAGAAAGTTCGCGGCGGTGACCGGCGCGCGGCGCGCGTCGACCGCGACCACAATCGGACCGGCCTCTGTCTCGAAACGAACCCGGACCTCCGCTTCTCCCGCCTGCCCAGCCCACATCGAGACCAGCAGCAGCACCATCGCGCCCATCGTCCCCTCCTCTCGCTCTTCCCGCGTTCGCCAATCCGTTCGATACCTTCAGAAGAGGAGGCGTGGCAACAGCCCCCTCTCTTTTCGGCCATGGAACCACCCATCTTCCCCCCAATCGTCAGGTGATGGCGTATGATATGGACTTTGCGCCTGAGCGTCCAGACGAGCCAGCCGAGAAGCGATTCCGATCGGGTCGCAGCACCCCACCCCTCCACCCCTCCACCCCTCCACCCCTCCACCGCTGGTTGTCCGAGGACTGGAAGAGAGATCAGATGGACGCACAGATCCTGCTGAGAAAAGGGGGGCGGAGGCCATGAACTTTTGTACACATTGTGGGAGCCGGCTGCGCCGGGAGGAGCGGCGGTGGGCCTGGCGACGCTATTGGTGCCGGGCCTGTCAATGTCAGGATTGCCGGGCGTTGTTGCGGTCGCAGCGCGGGTCATCTCGACGGCTGGCCCTCGTGCTCCTCTGCGTCGCGCTGATCGTCGTGGTTGTCCGGTGGGCGATGAGGAGCTCGAGCCGAGGAGAGAATGTCCGGATGGGAGGCCCTGTCTCGGCAATCGATGCGACTGCCCGGCGAATTCCAGAGGCAAGGGAAGGCGAGGGGATCGGCGGGGATCCGGCTGGAGCGGAGGCCGAAAAAGAGCCCGCGCCAGAGACGCACTACTGTGGCGCGATGACGCGCCGGGGCACTCCCTGCCGCCGTCGCGTGCGGCCAGGCGAGAGGTGCGCCCAGCACCGCCAGTCCCCCACAGGGCTTTTGCAAAGTCAGAGACAGGTGCCCTGAATGACCTGACTTGATTCGATGAGGTAGCGCTGGAGTGGCGGTGATCGGGAGAACAGGATCGGCTTCTGGTGTCCCAACGGGACACCGCATACCAGCCCAGGGCAACGCCCTGGGTACCGTCAAC
>JBEIJP010000241.1:0-5190 GCA_040380245.1 Acidobacteriota bacterium
CAGCTCGATCGGCTCTGGATCGCGGACCTCCTTCCAGTCGTCTCCTCCGGAAGCAGGGAGGTGGGGACGCTCCAGGCTCTCCGGTTCACTGGCTTCGATCCATTTCATCGGGTTCATCGTCTCCAACGGGAGTACCTCCTCTCCTCAGGTCTTCACTCGACAATTCCTTGCTTCTTTCCAGTCAGACTGCGGGAGGACGCGGTTGGCTGGCCACCCTCCGCGGTTTCTCGAGCGGTCTCGCACGCGACGCAGGAGGTGGTCAAGGGGAGAGCCTCGAGACGTCGCATGGGAATCAGCTTCCCACAGTGCTCACAGGTCCCGTACTCTCCCTGGTCGAGTCGTGCGAGAGCCTGCTCGATCCGCTCCATCTCCGACCGCATCGACTCGTCGAGCGCCGCCAGGACCTCATCGTTCTCAAGCTCGATCGACTGCTCCTCGAGGTGCGTCGCCAGCGGCTCTCTCGCGTGGCGAAGGTCGAGCGAGACCCTCCCCTGCCGTTCCCGGATCTCTGCGTGACGCACCATCAACCGATTGCGAATTGTCTGATAGTCCTCCATCTCCAACCTCTCTTTCCTTTCCAGCGCTTCTTTGGTCAACGGGTCAACACCTCGCCCGTCATTGGGCTCTCGTGAGCCTCATCTCACATTTGCGTCAAGCAAGAACAGTGCCAGAATCCCGCAAGTCCAGCAACTTCCCTGGATGTACCGGAGTCGTCCATCTCTGGCGTCCCATCTGGGGAAATCCTCGCAGGGGAAGCGGAATTTGGCTCAGATTGGTGCCGGCTGTTCGCGTCTCCCACTCTGACGATGCCGCAGGAATCACCGGCGATCGATGGTCAATAGAGGCGTTTTACCTCGCTTTTTCTTCCTGCTCCCCCTTTCTCGCCCCGCGATTCGCCTCGCGGCATCCCAGTTGCCTTGCTGTCGAGGGAGAGACGACGCGAGGCGTGTCGAAGCCGGCGGAGAGTTCACCGGATCGAAAACCAGAGGGGGAGCGCAGACTATGGAAGCCGAGAAGAACCAACCAGCCAGAAAGAGGAGAGTCCTGATTGCCTATGACGGATCGGCCTGCGCCGAGGCGGCTCTGCACGATCTGGAGCGGGCAGGCCTGCCCACCGAGGTCGAGGCCCGCATCCTCTCGGTGAGCGAGGTCGTGCTGCCTCCGCCGATGAGCTACACCCTGCCGAGCGCCGGGGCACTCGATCTGCAGGAGCTCCTTGTGCAGAACGCCCGCGAGCTGGGAGAGAAGGCTGCCCGTTGGCTGGCCGGGAAGTTCCCGCGGTGGGTGATCGACGTCGAGGCGCACGCGGGCTCGGCGACCAACGCCATCATTACGCTGGCTGACGAGTGGCATCCGGATCTGATCGTCGTTGGGTCTCACGGTCGTTCGACGGTCGGACGGCTGCTCCTGGGCAGCGTCTCCCAGGCGATTCTCCACGAGGCTCCCGGGTCGGTGCGAATTGCCCGTGGTCCCGGTTATGCCGTGGGACGGGACAGCGCCGGTCGGCGGGCTGAGCGGGAGGTCCCGGCGCCAACCGATCCGGTGCAAATTCTCGTTGGTGTCGATGGGTCAGCGATCGCCGCCGCCGCCGTCGAGGCGATCGCCGCACGTTCGTGGCCGCGGGGGAGCACGGTGCGCATCCTCTACGCCGACTTCGACGTCTCGCCAGTGGCCGTCGACCATCTGCTGGTCGCTATTGCCAGTTGGATCGCCGAGGAGCGGACACGCATCGCCGCGGCGGTCGAGCGTGCGCGCCAGATCCTCGTCGCCGCCGGTCTGACGGTCGAGGTCATCGTCCGACCCGGGGACGCCAAGTCCCTCCTGCTCGAAGAGGCAGAGAATTGGCCGGCCGAAGCCATCTTTTTGGGAGCCAAGGATCTCTCCCGCACCGGTCGACTTCGGCTCGGGAGCGTCTCGTCGGCGATCGCCGCCCGGGCCCATTGCTCGGTCGAGATCGTTCGGCAGGCTCACGGGTAAACCCGACGCTGGCGCGGGGGCCCTCCCCGCCTTGAGAGGTCTCCAGGAGAAAACGATGCGCAATCACTGGCTGAGAGTAGCTGTGATCGGTGGGCTGTTGGCGACGATTCTGCTGGCCATGGCGGGACGTACCCCCTCATCGCGAGGAGCCGAGTGGCGCAGGTCGCCAGCCGAACAGGCGGCGGCCTCGACCTGTGTCCGTTGCCACGCTACCCTCGCCGAGCCGCTGCAGCTCAGCCATCGTTTCCTCGAGTGGCAGCTCTCGAGCCACCAGCGCCACGCCGTCAGCTGCGAAAAATGCCACGGAGGGGATCCCTCCACCATGGAGCCGGAGAAGGCTCATCGCGGGGTTCGGAAGGTGTCCGATCCGGAGAGCACCCTCGCCCCGACCCGCCAGCCGGCGACCTGCGCGAGTTGCCACGCCCCGCTCAGTACGGCTTTCACGTCCAGTTCCCATTTCCAGACGTTGCAGCGGGCGGGACTCGGTCCCTCCTGCTACACGTGCCATCACCACATGGCCACCAAGGTCGTCTACTCGCCCGATGAGACCGCCAACCTCTGTGCCAACTGCCACGATGCCGTCGGAGGCCTCCTTCCCGCACGGCCGGAGATCCCCGCCCGGGCGCGCGAGACCATGCAGTCCCTGCAACGCGCCGAGCTGATGCGCCAGTGGGTCGATCTCGTCCTCGCCGAGGCGACGCGTCGTGGACGCTCCGTCGAAGAGGAGCAACCAGACCTCCGTGCCGCCGCCGCAGTCCTCTCCCAGGCCAAACTCGACTGGCACCGCTTCGACCTCGCCGCAGTTCGCCGTCAGGCCGATGACGCCTTCTCCCGTTTCGCCCGATTGAAACAGCGGCTCGAGCGCAAACTGTCCCCTTGAGCGGTCTCTCCTCCCCCCCCATTCCCTCTCAGGGGACACTTCGTCGCATTCCTGTCCTATATTGCCCCAACGGACAGCGCGATCTGAAGGGAATTTTGAAGACGTTGTTTTTCTATCTGGTTGATAATCAATGGGTTACGATTTCAGGGGAGTAGTGGCACGGGAGTTGTATAAGGAGTGGGTGGCGCCAAGCGGCGCCGCGCTTCATTCATCAAGCGTTTCCGCGCTTGATAGTTTGGTCTCTGAGAAGGGTAAACTCGCTATTGAGGGTCATTCCACAGGGGGTGACCCTCTTTTTTGTGTCGGCGCAAGTCTTCTGTCCCTGCCTCTGTTCTCCTCCCCCCATTCCAAGCAAAAAAAATGCGACAGGCCTGATTGATCGAGGCTTGCCGCACGCGAAACTCACACATTTTCGGAAGAGCTCTCTTCCACTGATATAGACGATGACGCAATCCTCTTTTTGTCTCTTCCGAAAAGAAAAAGGTCGGACAGGTGAGAGCGGCCAGTCACCAGGGCTTTTGCAAAGTCGATACTGATTGATTCGGGGAGACAGAGACCCACATCTGAGCAATCCCTGACACAACCCTCTCATTGTTGGACCAAGGTCTGTTGACGTGAGAGCCAGGCAGGAGTGTCGTGCCAGCTTCCGCCCCGAAGGGGCGGCGCATACCAGCCCAGGGTGCACCCCTGGGTCTGCGAGGAAATCCATTCAGGCGTTATGAAGGAACGCCGCATCCGGGTTGATCTGCGACACGTCCACCATTCAGGGGTATGCGGCGTTCCTTCAGAACGCCGGGGCATGCCATTGACGATACCCAGGGCGTTGCCCTGGGCTGGTATGCGGTGTCCCGTTGGGACACCGGGAACCGATCCTCTTCTACCGATCACCGGCACTTCAGCGCACACACCATAGAGTCGTGGCAGGTCATGCAGGGCGCCTGTTCCTGACTTTGCAAAAGCCCTGGGCCAGTCACCGAAGATCCGACAGTGGAATTGACGATTCCGGCAGGTTTGGGCTACCGTGGCGGCACGGAGGTGGATGTCATGACAAAATTCTGGATTCGAGGGCAGTCAGTTCGAGGGCAGGGAAGACGACAGGCACGCAAGTGGTCGGCCGCGGCCCTGATCGCGGGAGGGCTGCTGAGCGCGATCTGCCTGCTGGGGGCACTGACGGGACCGCGAGTGGTCGCTCGGGAGACAGCGGCCTCGACGGAGCGGGAAGCGGCCATTGCCCGCGCGGCGGAGTCACTGCGCACCAGGTTGATCGAACATCGACGCGATTTTCACCTTCATCCGGAACTGTCGAATCGCGAGGAGCGTACCTCCCGCGTCATTGCCGAGAAGTTGCGCGCGCTTGGATTGGACGAGGTTCGGACGGGAGTCGGTCGTCACGGGGTGGTCGCCCTGCTCAAGGGCAAGCATCCCGGCCCAGTGGTGGCCGTCCGGGCCGACATGGATGCCCTGCCGATCCTCGAAACGATCGATGTCCCCTATCGCTCCCGGAACGAGGGCGTCAAACACGCCTGTGGTCATGACGTGCACATGGCGGTGGAGCTTGGCGTCGCCGAGATGCTCAGCGGCATGCGGGACCAAATTCACGGAACGATCAAGTTCATCTTTCAGCCCGCGGAAGAGGGGCCTCCGCCCGGGGAGGAGGGGGGCGCGCAGCTCATGATCCGGGAGGGGGCGCTCGAGAATCCCAAGGCCGAAGCGATCTTCGGCCTCCACGTCATGCCCACCATCCAGGTCGGCCAGATCGGGTACAACAGTGGCCCGACTATGGCCTCCTCGGATCGATTCGCCATCACGATTCGCGGCCGCAAGGTCCACGGAGCCTATCCCCACGACGGCATCGATACGGTCGTTGTCGCGGCCGAAGCCGTCACTGCCCTTCAGACCATCCGCAGCCGGCGGATCAACACCATGGACCCGCTGGTCTTGACCATCGGATCGATCCACGGCGGCAATCGCTTCAACATCATCGCCGACGAGGTTCGCCTCGAGGGCACTATGCGTACGCTCAGCGAGACCGCTCGCGCCGCTGCCATCCGCCAGATGCATCAGACCCTCGGCGGCATCACCTCCGCCTATGGCGCGACCTATCAGCTCGACTTTGGGGAGAACAATCCGGTGACCTACAACGATCCGGAACTGGTCGCCGCCACTCTGCCGACGATCCGACGGATCGTTGGCGACAAGAATGTCGTCTCGCCGCCCCCGCAGATGGGCGCGGAGGACTTCTCCCGCTACCAGCAGGTCATCCCCGGCTTCTTCTACTTTCTGGGCGTCGGAAACACGGCCAAGGGGGTCACGGCGATGATCCACACCCCAGA
>JBEIJP010000242.1:0-5190 GCA_040380245.1 Acidobacteriota bacterium
GACGACAGATGTCGCTGGTTGGCTATCTCTGGCTTTATCCCTTCACACCATAGAAAACTTTTGCAGCCATTCCCGAGGCTTGATTGGGTTGGGGGAGCTTATCGCTGGACCGCACGGCAGACACGTCCCAGCAGCTCATTGTCGAACGAGGAGCGGCCGCCTGGCTCATCTCCCGGTCTCAGCTCGATCCCCGCCGGACCACCGTGACGGGCAATCACCAGGTCCAGGCTGGGGACCACGTAGATCTTTTTGTCCTGCGCTCCCAGCGCGCCAAAGGCATCAGGCGGACAATCCGGCCAGAGCGTCCCCTGCGCAACGCGTCCGTCAGGCAGTCGGAAGGAGGGCTTGCCATTCAACCACCAAAAATACCCATAAGACGGATTGAGCTTTTGAGAAGGGCTGGTCGACTCTTTCACGAAAGGAGCACTGATCAGCTGCTGGTCTTCCCACCGGCCGTTGTGCAAGACCAGGAGGCCGAATTTCGCCATCTCCCGCAACGTGCTGCGAAACCAGGTGCAGTTGGTCATGTTGTTCGGGGCGAGTCCACAATCCCATCGAGAATGTCGCAGCTGCAACGGGGCGAGCTTCCGCTGGGTGTAGCGATTGAGAGTCTCTCCTGAAGCGACCTCGAGCATCCGCAAGAGCATCCGGTAGACCGCCGTGTTGTAGTCCCAGTGCTCGCCAGGTGGGTGGTCCAGCGGGAGCGCGGCAGTCTGTTCAAAAGCGTCGACAAACTGCCCGTCCCGCAGCATGCCGACTTTGATCCCGGAGGTCATCGACAACAGATGACGAATCGTGATCGATTCTTTCGGGGTTCCTCTCCAGGCAGGCACCAAGGCGGAGGCGCTCTGCTCAACACCGGGAAAGATCCCCTCCTCGATGGCCATCCCGACCAGAGTCGCGGCAACGCTCTTGCTGGCGGAGAAGATCGGCCATGCCGTTTCCGGCGTCCATTGCTGCCAGTATCGCTCGGCGGCGAGCCGACCCCCACGCACGATGACCAATCCGGTCGAGTTGTGCCTGGCGGCGTACTGTACCGCCTCATCGAGCGCCGTGGCGTCGAATCCCAGTTCCACCGGGGATCGCGCCTCCCAGAAAGCCCCTCGAGGGTAATAGGGCTTCGACTGGACTCGAAGAAGTGTCCGGCCAACCAGCAGACCACCCGTCAACGATCGGAGCATCGTGCGCCGCGACACCAGGCGGCTCAGCGTTGGCATGACCATCTCCCATCACCCTCCTTCTTTGTCTGGCAGGTTTCGCTGCCTGGCGCGGCCAGGGTTACATCCACCTGGCGAAGCCGGCCGAGCGCTTTCAATTCCCGCAGCGTGTCGCGAATAAAATTGAGAATGGCGAGTTTGCGTCCCTCAATGATCTTCAAATCTTCCGAGGTCAGTCCCGGCAGACCTTCCGTCTTGATCATCAGTGGCTGTTCATTCCCAGCGATACTGAGGGCATTGTTCGTCATCACAAGCCGCAATCGTTCCTCGGGGTTGACGATCTCGCCTGCCGGGATCAAGACGCGACAAGGATCCTGGCAAGGCCTGGATGTTCAGTTTGAATCTGCAATTCCGGTCTGGCCATGTCAAGTGACTTGGCGACGATTGCAGCGGCTCCGGCATGGCTTTTGCGAAGTCGATCTTGATTGATTCGGGTTGACAAAACAGAGAGGCCCCGACACCTGAGCAAACCCAAACACAAACCTCCCATTACTGGACCACGGTCTGTTGACGTGAGAGCCAGGCAGCAGTGTCATGTCAGCTTCCGCCCCGAAGGAGGGGCAAGGTCACGCCAGGCCGTTGAGGCTGAGGGTGGCTTGAAAAAACTTCTCCAAAAGGTGGAACCATTGACGGGCGAAGGCGTTTCCGAATGTGTGTAAAGTTTGCGAACGAGGTGGTCAGCATTTGTTGGTCACCTCTATTTTTTTGCCCGCCTGAAGAACTCCCCCCCTCTTCTCTTCCTGACCTTTTCGACAATACCTGCTGAACCGACCTGCCCCAAAGCCGCGCCATCTTGCCCGAACGCCAGTGGAGTGCTACAAAGCGGAGACGCGCGAAACGTCTGCCTAGGGGGAGGGAGAGACTCGATGAAAGCTGTCGTCTACGAGCAATTTGGAGTTCGCCCGGAGCTGCGTGAGGTGCCGGATCCGGTCCCGGCCGCCGATGGGGTCGTCCTGCAGGTCAGAGCGACGGGAGTCTGTCGGAGTGACTGGCACGGGTGGATGGGGCACGACCCGGACATTCGCCTCCCGCACGTTCCCGGGCACGAGCTGGCGGGAGTGGTCGTCGCCAAGGGAGAGAGGGTCGACCACTGGGAGTTGGGCGATCGAGTGACAGTGCCATTTGTCTGCGGATGCGGGGATTGCCCGGAGTGCCACCGCGGGGATCAGCAGGTCTGCCGAGCCCAGCAACAGCCGGGCTTCACCCACTGGGGATCCTTCGCCGAGTACGTGACGATCCACCGGGCTGATCGCAACCTGGTCCAGTTGCCGGAGGGGCTCGACTTCGAGGTCGCGGCGAGTCTCGGGTGCCGCTTCACCACCGCGTTCCGGGCGGTGGTCGATCAGGGACGGGTCGCGGCCGGCGAGTGGGTCGTCGTCTACGGGTGCGGCGGGGTTGGCCTCTCGGCGGTGATGATCGCCGTGGCGAGCGGAGCCCGGGTCGTCGCGGTCGATCTCGCGCCGGGCAATCTGGCCCTCGCGCGGGAGCTGGGCGCCGAAGTAGCGATCGACGCGACCAGGCAGGCCGACCTGCCCGCGGCGGTGGTCGAGGCGACCGGTGGAGGGGCCCATCTCTCTGTCGACGCGCTGGGCAGTGTCCGAACGTGTGCCGACGCAATCCAGTCCCTGCGCCGACGCGGCCGCCACGTCCAGGTCGGGCTGATGGCAGGGGGGGGACGCTGACCCGGCAATCCCGATGGGTCGCGTGATCGGATACGAGCTGGAGATCCTGGGAAGCCACGGCATGCCGGCTCACCGCTTCGAGGCCGTCTTCGGGTTGATGGCCAGCGGGCGGTTGCAACCGGGCAAGCTCATCCAGCGACGGATTCCGCTCGCCGCCTCGATCGAGGCGCTGGTCGAGATGGACCGCTTCGCGTCTCCCGGCATGACGGTCATCACCACCGCGGGTTGCAATTGACGACTCGCGTGAGGGCAGGCAGGCGGTGCAGGACGCGACGCATCCGATCCAACCGTGTCCGCCCAACCGTGTCCGGTTCCCTGCCCCGGAGACGGGGCCAACCGGTGCGCCGCGTTGACCACGCCATCCGATCGGGTCCAGGTTCCAGGGCACGAGGAACGCGCGTTCGCCGTGCCCTGGAAGTGCATTTCAGCCGGGGGGGGTGTCAGTAGGTGGGTGGCTTGGGTAACGTCCTGGCAAGGCGAAAGCCGACGTCCAGGTCGCCGATGGTCCGTAAGCTCCATGAGCGAGCGGCCGAACGGCAGTCGGCGGCGGGGCTGTAGGCAGAGCCACCTCGAGTAAAATATCTGAGGCTGCGCGGAGGACTACTGGTCTCTGCGCTTCCCCCGGCCAGGACCCCAAAATTGAACGAGTACAAAGGATCCAGACACCATTCGGCAACGTTTCCGTGCATGTCGTAAAATCCCCAGGCGTTGGCCACTGCCAGGCCTCCGACCTCGATGGGCCGCCAGCGACGCTGCCCGGGCGGTGCGTGGCCATAGGGCTCGGATCCATCAAAATTGACGACCTGGGTATTGATCGTCTCTCCAAAGGCGAAAGGGGTGCGTGTGCCGGCGCGGGCGGCGTACTCCCACTCCGCTTCGCTCGGCAGTCGATACCCCTCCTTTTCACTCAACCCGAGCCCGGCGTTCAATCGGCGACAGAACTCCTGGGTGTCATCCCAATTGACCCCGTCCACAGGCAAATGATCTCCCTTGATGTGTGATGGATTGGTTCCCATCACTGCCTGCCATTGCGCCTGAGTCACTTCATATTTGCCCAACGCGATCTCTGAAATCAGGACTTGCCGCTGGGGCCCTTCTGCCGGCGACCTACCGGCCTCGCTCTCCGGTGAACCCATGGTATACGTTCCTCCCGGGACAATCACCATCTCCAGCTTGACACCGCCTCCCATCTCCTCGACGTAGCGTTTGGCGGGCTTTCCCGCGATTGTGGTAGACACTCCGGCGGCGTTGACCGTCGCCGTCAGAAATTCCATCAATGTCGGGACGGGCGCAACAGGGAACATCGGCCTTACCCAGACCACGACGTTGAAGGTGGCGCTTTTGACGGGGGTGCCGTTGTCTGTCACCGTCAAGGCGACCTGGGTCCCTCCCATCTGGCTGCCGGTTGGAGTCCAGGTGAACTGGGCGATGTTTCCCGTTTGAGTCAACGTGGCCCCCGCGGGCAGCCCCGCTCGCGGGCTCGTCGCCGTGATGGTCAATGTCTGGTTGAGATCCGCATCCGTGGCGACGGCACGGAAGGTCAACCTAAAACCTGGTACCGTAACGAAAAATGAGGGTACCTCCAGCGAAGGGGTTCGATTGGGCGGTTGGAAGACCAACGGATCGGGAAGAGGGAGGATCTCTCCGGCAACTCGGGATGCCGCTTGCTGCTCTGTGCGGACGATGGTGCGATCTCCGCGGAGCTGAAGCGCCTCGACGAGCAACCGGCCATTCTCCCCTGGATGGACTGTTCGCAGCAGGAAGCTGCCATTCCCATCGGTCTGTGCCAGTTGCCCCCGGATCCGAACCTGAGCTTGGGGGACCGGAAGATTGTCCCCCCGAGTAACGACCCGGCCGGTCACCGTCGTCGTTGGGCGAGCGTTGGAGACCAGATAGATCCCTGTTTCCCGGATGGCGTTCTGCGCTGTCGCGATGCGTTGTCCATCCGGACTGACCGTCGCCGAGCCTATTTTCACGAACTGTCCGAGATGAGGGCTGAGGAGACCCTGCTCCAGCCGAAAGAGATCGACGCTGGCGCCTGCCGGATAGCCATCGAGGTTGGGAAAGATCAGTCTTCCTCCCGGGTTGAGCGTGGCGCCTATTGGCGTGATCTGGGCCACTGCCTCGCTGAAGCGGTCTGGCGGGAGCAGAGCGGGCGTCTGTCCCTCCTTGATGAGGCTGAGGGTCAGCCTGCCGGTTGCTCCCCCGGTTGGAAAACGGAAGGCGGCCTCGCCCGGGAATTCAAAGACGACGCCCTGTTCCTCCAGACTGATTGGCGGGCGGCTTGCCCC
>JBEIJP010000243.1:0-5180 GCA_040380245.1 Acidobacteriota bacterium
CGACAGAGCCGGTTGAATTGCCGGGCAGGTGGGGGATCGAGTCGGCGGCGTTGGCCTACCAGGTGAGCGCGCGCTACGTCGAGCATACGCAGATCTCCGGGATGCTGATCGCCGTGCTGGCGAGCGCGCTCGGCGAGGAGCGGGTCAAGCCGATCGCCGACAGCGAGTACTGGCAACATTACATCGCCGGCAAGCGCGGCCTGACCGAGGCCAAGGCCGAGATCGACCGGCTGACCGAGTTGATCGATGAGGTCCGGCGTTCCGCTCGACAGACGGAGCGCCCGGAGGAGGAAGCGGGATGAGTCCAGCCTATGGTCGTTTGACGGTCGAGGAGTTGCAGCGCAAGCGGGAGTCCGGCGAGCGCTTTCGATTGATCGATGTTCGGGAGCCATCGGAGCACTCCCTGGCCCGGATCGAAGGATCGGAGCTGCGCCCGCTGGGAGGGATTCTCGCCTGGCATCGCGAGCTGCCGAGCCCGACGGAGGAGATCGTCCTCTACTGCCATCACGGCATGCGCTCGGAGCGGGCCTGTCAGATTCTCGCCGCGCAGGGCTTCAGCAATGTCCACAACCTGGCGGGCGGAATCGATGCCTGGTCGCTCTCGATCGATCCGGGCGTTCCGCGGTATTGAGAGCTGGCGGTCGCCGTCTCTGCCCATTGTGTCGACCTCCCTCTTCCCTGCCCGAGGTTCCGCTTGTCATCCGATCCCTACACGACAGCCCTGGCGATGTTCGATCGGGGAGAGTACTTTGAGAGCCACGAGCTGCTCGAGGATCTCTGGCGGGTGGCCCCGCCGGGAGCGGAGCGAACCTGCCTGCAGGCGTTGATCCAGGCGGCGGTGGCCCTCTATCACGCCCAGCAGGGCAACGGGAAGGGGGCGCGGGGCGTCTACCAGCGGGCGCGAGCCAGGCTGCAGACCTTGCCTGCGCGGATGATGGGCCTGGACCTGTCGGAACTGATCCGGGCGCTCGACCACTATTTTGAGGGGGGGCCCGGAGCCTCGTCTCCCCGGCTGACACGGGTCGAGATGTGAATCAGAAGTGAGGAGTGGGATGCAGGAACTCTCAGCCGACACCTTGTCCTTTGAATGGACTGTCAACGAAAATCGGATTCGATTGGACCAGTTTGTCAGTCGGGAGCTGCCGCGAATCAGCCAGACGCGCCTGCGCCGCCTGGTGACAGAGGGGGGCGTGCTCGTCAACGGGCTGCCGTCGCAGAAGGGAGCGCACCTCAAACCGGGGGATCACGTCGCGGTGCGCATTCACGCCGCGGATCGGTCATCGGCGACTCCGGAGCCCATTCCGCTGGGAATCCTCTACGAAGACCCGGATCTGATCGTCGTCAACAAGCCGCGGGGACTGCTGACCCACCCCAACCACAAGGAGAAGTCGGGCACATTGACCAACGGACTGGCCTACCATTTCTGGAAGACGGAAGGGGAGGCGATCCGGCCGGGTCTGGTCCACCGGCTGGACCGGCAGACCTCGGGCGCGATCCTCGTCGCGAAGACGGCTCGGGCCCACCGCACCCTCTCGAAGCATTTTCGCGAGCGGTGGGTACGGAAGGTCTATCTGGCCCTGGTCAGCGGGAAGGTGACGGCGGAGACGGGAGTGATCCAGGCCCCGATCGGCTGTGACCCGATTCAGTGGCCAAAGTGGCGAATCCTTCCCGAGGCCGACGGAGGACGGGAGTCGGAGACGGCCTATCGCGTCCGGGAGCGGTTTGCCGCCCACACCCTCCTCGAACTGGAGCCGAAGACGGGGCGGACACACCAGTTGCGCATCCACTGCGCCTCGATCGGGCACCCGATCGTCGGCGACGACATCTATGCCCCGGGCCTCGACCCGCTGGCCAGCGCGCACCACCTGCGGGCGCAGCTGCTCCACGCCTGGCGGCTCGAATTCCGACATCCGGCCACCAACCAACCGGTCCACTGTGAGGCGCCGCTGCCGGACGACTTCCAGTCGATCCTGACCCATCTGCGAACAGGAGAGGAGGCGGGACGATGAGCCAGGCCGAGGTGATCATTCTGGGCGGTGGGCCGGCCGGGATCAGTGCCCTGCTCTGGTGCCACTCGCTCCACCTGCGCGGACGATTGTTGGAACAGGGAGAGGCGCTGGGCGGGCAGCTCCTGCAGATGTACCATCGGCTGACCGACTATCCGGGCCTGCCGGGGCTGCTGGGAGTCGAGTTGCGCGATCGGTTCGTCGACCACCTCGCGGAGCTGGCGCTGGACTGGCAGGCGGGATGCCGGGTCGAGTCCGTCGATCTGCGGTCACGGACGGTGCGGCTCGCGGGAGAGGAGATCTCCGCCGAGGCGTTGATCCTGGCGACGGGAGCCCGGAAACGGAGCCTTGGAGTCCCGGGAGAGGCCCGTCTGGCCCAGCGTGGAGTGAGCTATTCCGGCACCCGTGACCACACCGCCTATGCCGGACGAGAGGTCTGCGTCGTCGGCGGCGGCGACTCGGCGATCGAGAACTGCCTGATCCTCTCGCGCGTCTGCCCACAGGTGACGCTGATCCACCGTTCAGACCGCTTCCGCGCGCGGACCAGCTGGCTCAGCGCGGCGGAGGCGACGCCCAACATCCACTTCCTTCCCTGGACAGAGGTGCTGGAGATCGTGGGCAGTGACGAGGTCGAAGGACTCCGGCTGCGGGACCGTCGGAGCGGCGACGAGTACCTCCTTCCAACGGGGGCCGTCTTCGTCAAGGTCGGGATTCAGCCAAACACAGACCTCTTCGCCGGCCAACTGCCGCTGGATCCGGAGGGCTATGTCATCGTCGATGGGTCTCAGCGGACAGAGGTCGAGGAGGTCTACGCTGTCGGCGATGTCACGCGGCCGGTCTGCCTGAGCATTGCCACGGCGGTCGGGCACGGCGCGATCGCCGCCAAGGAGATCGCCTTGCGGCGGCTGGCGAGATCCTCAGTGTAGCGGCCGGTCTGGAACCGGCATGGTCGCGTGAAAGTCCTCCTCGAAGCGCTGCCCGTATTCTCCGAGGAGCGCCTCGACCCGCGCCGGATCCGGGGAAGCCACGATCAGCCCGGCGTGGTGGCGCTTGTGCAGGCGCCAGACGACCTCCTCGTCCTGGTAGGCGCTGAGGTCTGGCCATTCCTGCCGGGAGAGAGTCAGCACGATCCCCGCGGAGAGTTCCTTCGATTCGGACAAGCGGTAGGGAGCCTCCTCGGTGGCGAGCTCGATGCGGGCCCACTCGACCCAGAGGTTGTGCCCGGTGGCGGCCTCGATCATCTCCGCCAGGTGGGCCCCCCCGACACGCGCGGCAATCTCCAGAAAATAGAACTTCCCGTCAGCCTCGGAACGAATGAACTCGGCGTGGGTCACGCCTTCGACCAGGCCCAGCGCCTTGATCACCCGCCGGTTGATCTTTCGCAAGGCCTTCTCCTCATCAGATCCGGGCGGGAGCAGGCAGCTGGTAAAGAGTCCGCCTTCGTGGGAGGTGACGATCGGCGGAGCGCCGTAGCGGCTGGTCGCGGCAAATTTGACCTTCTTGTCGGTGACGATCGAGTCGACGTGGTAGACCTCTCCGGGGAGGAACTGCTCCAGCAGGTAGTGGGACTGCTCATCACCGAGCTGATCGAGGATCGGCCAGAGCTCATCTGAGCCGTGGATCTTGCGAATGCCGATCGCCGAGGCGGAAGATCGCGGTTTGAGCATCCAGGGAGGGGGGACCTGGGCCATGAAATCACGCAGGGCGTCGTGGTAGAAGATCGGGGAGAAGGCAGGGACGCGAATCTCCTTCGCCGCCGTCCGCATCCGCATCGACAGCTTGTCGCGGAAGCGACGGGTCAACGACTCGCCCATCCCCGGCAGGCAGAGGTGCTCCCGCAGCGCGGCGGCCATCTCCAGGTCGAATTCGTCAAGAGCGACCAATCGACGAATGTCGTGGCTGCGGGCGAGCCAGCTGACGGCGTTGATCATGTGGGAGCGAACGGTCAGCTCCGGCATCAGGAAGACCTGGTCGATCGATTCGCGCGGCCAGTCGGCGTCACGGAGCGACTCCTTGGTGACGAGGATGACGTGCCAGCCAAGCTGGTGAGCCTCCCGCAGGAAGGCCTGCCCTTTCTCGAAGCTGGTCATGCAGACGATTGTACCGGGTCCGGATGCCATCTCTCTCCTCCTCTTCAGATCGACGGAGACCGACGGGGGTCGACGGTCACTGCGGGAGAATCGCTCCCGCGGATTGTCGCGAGGGGCCCCATCAGGCCGAGTGGCGCTGGGGAGCGGTCAGATCGACAACGGGGACGGGAGCCCGACGATCGCGGAGAAAGGGGAGCTTCCGACGCACCTCGTCGAGGTGAACCCGGTCGGCCACCGCCGAGATCCTTCCCTCCCCCTCACCAGCATCAGCGAGGACGACCCCGAGCGGATCGATGATCAGACTGCGCCCCAGATAGCCAAAGAAGGGGTCGCGACCGCAGCGATTGATCCCGACCACGTAGGCCTGGTTCTCGATGGCTCGCGCGCGGAGCAGGGCAATCCAGTGCTCGGTCCTCACCTCGGGCCAACTGGCGATGACCGTCAGCAGGTTGGCCCCGGCGGCGCTTGCCGCACGGAAGATCTCTGGAAATCGTAAGTCATAGCAGATGAAGGGAGCTACCAGGAAGTCCCCGCATGGGAAGAGGACGATGCGCTCGCCTGCGGCATAGCAGGCCGGCTCCCCGGCAAGGGAGAAGGGATGGAGCTTGTCGTAGCGGGCCAGCTCCGCCCCGGTCGGGGTGAAGACGAGGCATTGGTTGGCGGGTCGCCCCGTCGTGCCCTTCCCGATCACGCCGGCCAGGAGAAAGACGCCGAAGTCGATCGCGCACTGTCGGAGGAAGTCCTGAGTCTCGCGCGTAGCGGTGTCATCGGTCGCCGCCGCGTTCATACTGAAGCCGGTCGCAAACATCTCCGGCAGGAGCACGAGGGATCCAGGCGCCGGCGGATCCGCCTCCAGCAGGGCCCGCACTCGGGCATGGTTGGCCGTCTTCGCTTCCCACTCAAGATCGATCTGCAGACCTGTCAGTTGCATCGACACCCCCCTGGCGCAGAAACTCGTCCGACGTTGATGGAAGAGCGCCTGCGACCTGTTCAATCCCGGTTGAGGATCGCCCTCAGCCCGGCGACGAGCCGATCGATCCCCTCGACGACCGTCTCCGGCTGGAGCGCGCCGTAGGAGACACGC